>NZ_JBJNRJ010000001.1:64903-226342 GCF_046233715.1 Trujillonella humicola
CCCCCCCCCGCCGCCCCCCCCCCCCCCCCCCCCGCCCCCCGGGGCGCCCCCCCCCCCCGGCCCCCCCCCGCCCCCCCCGCCCGCCGGGGCCGTCGTCGTGCCCGTGGACCGCCGGAGTGGCCACTCCGGCGAGGACACCGTTGGTTCACAGGGCGGGACGGCGTCTCGTACTGTGCGCACGTCCCACCGAGCAGTGAGGAGGTGGCCGTCGTGCGCACCCGTGCGATCGGTTCCCGGCAGGTCGGCGCGGTCGGCCTGGGCGCCATGCACCTGTCCAGCGCCCCGGAACGCCCCGCTCCGGAGCGGGCTGCGGCGACCGTCCACGCCGCCCTGGACGCCGGGGTGACCGTGGTGGACACCGCGGACGTGTACTGCCACGACGACACCGAGATCGGGCACAACGAGCGCCTGGTCGCCGAGGCGCTGCGGACCTGGTCCGGCGACGCGGACGACGTCCTGGTGGCCACCAAGGGCGGTCTCGTCCGCCCCGGCGGCGGGTGGGACTTCCGCGGCACCCCCGAGCACCTGCACGTCGCGGCGCGGGCCAGCGCCCGGGCGCTCGGGGTCGAGGCGATCGGCCTCTACCAGCTGCACTGGCCCGATCCCTCCGTGCCCTACGCCGAGTCGGTGGGCGCGCTGGGCGAGCTCGTGGACGCGGGCGTCGTCCGCACCGTCGGCGTGAGCAACGTCGACGTGGCGAAGCTCGACACCGCCGCCGACGTGCTCGGCGGCCGGCTGGTGAGCGTGCAGAACCCCTTCTCGGTCGAGGACCGCTGGGGCGAGCCCGTGCTGCGCCGGACCGAGGAACTGGGGCTGGCCTTCCTCCCGTACACGCCGCTGGCCGGCGTGACCGGCGAGGGCGCGCGAGCCCGCGCCACGCGCCAGGTCGCCGCGGAGCTCGGGGTGTCCCCCCAGCGGGTGGCGCTGGCGTGGCTCCTCGCGCACTCGCCCGCCGTCGTCGCCATCCCCGGCTCGACCCGCCCGGGGTCGATCCGCGACAGCGCCGCGGCCGCCGGCCTGGAGCTCTCCGCCGAGCAGGTCGCGCGGATCGACGACGCTCCGGCCGACCCCGCCCGGCCCACCACGTTCGCCCACTGAGGAAGGACCCCGCTGCCCCCCACCGCTCGCTCCGCTCGCGGCGGGCCGCTGCAGCGGGGCCGCCATGGACGACGGACGTCTCCATCTCACCTTTCGCGATGCCGTCTCGTATTGCTTGACAAGACGGCGTCTCGCATCGAAGGATCGCCGGCATGGACCTGCTCGTCACCCCGTGGGGCCTGGGGCGCCGCGAGGGCGACGAGGTCGCCGTCCTGGACCTGCCGCACCGCGACGTCGGGGCGCTGGTCGCCGATGCCGGTTCGCTGTCCCCGGCGGCCGCAGCCGGCGTCGTCCGCCGGGTTCCCGCGAGCGAGGCGCTGGCCGCCGCGCTGCCGCCGCTGCCGGCGCCCGGCACGGTCTGGGGCGTCGGGTTGAACTACCGGTCCAAGGCCCGGGTCACCGGCCGCGACGTCCCGGCCGAGCCGATCCTGTACGTGTCCGCCGCCTCCTCGGTGGGCGGGCCGAACGGCCGGGTGGCGCACCCCGCCGGCGTCACCGAGCAGCTCGACGCCGAGGCCGAGATCGCCGTCGTCCTGGGGCGCCGGCTGCACCGCGCCTCCGAGCGCGAGGCCTGGGCCGCGGTGGCCGGTGTGACGGCCGGCAACGACCTGACCGCGCGCGACGTCATGAAGGCGACCGGGACACCGGCGCTGGCCAAGAGCTTCCCCGGCTGCACCCCGCTGGGCGCCTCCGTGCTGGACGCGCGCACGCTCGCCGAGGGCGCGTCGCTGCGCGTGCGGGGGTCGGTCAACGGCGTGCTGCACCAGGACGACACCAGCGCCGACATGATCTGGTCGATCCCCGAGCTGCTCGCCCGCATCTCCTGGTACGCCGCGCTGGAGCCCGGCGACGTGTTTCTCAGCGGCACCCCCGCAGGCACCGGCCAGGACCGCGGCTGCTTCCTGGTCCCCGGTGACGTCGTCACCGTCGAGGTCGACGGCGTGGCGCCGCTGACCACCACCGTCTCGTCCACCGCCGCCCCGGTCGTCCCGGAGCCGCGGGAGGACGCCGTCCCGGCGCGCTGACGCGCCTCCCGACCCCCGCCGTCCCCGATCCCACGGAGCCCACCGCATGTCCGCACCCGCCGACACCCGTACGGACGCTGCGAGCGCCGTCCACGACCTCGTCCTCACCGGTGGGCGGGTCCTCGACCCCGCCAACGGCCTCGACGGCCGCTACGACGTCGCCGTCACCGACGGCCGGATCAGCGCCGTGGCCCCCGCCATCGACGGCCCGGCCACCGAGCGGATCGACTGCACCGGCCGGCTGGTGCTGCCCGGCCTGGTGGAGGGCCACACGCACATCTTCGAGCACGTGTCGAAGGTGGGCGCCAACCCCGTCGAGGCGCACCTGCGCCGCGGCGTCGTCGCCGCCGCCGACGCCGGCACCGCGGGCGCCTCGACGTTCGACGCGTTCAAGAAGCTGGTCGTCGAGCCCAGCGGGATGCGCATCCTCAGCTTCCTCAACGTCTCGGTGCTCGGGCTGATCGACTTCCGCTTCGGCGAGCTGCTCAACCCCGACACCCTCGTGCCCGAGGACGCGCTGCGGGTCGCCGCCGAGAACCCGGAGATCGTCCGCGGCTTCAAGATCCGGCTCTCGACCGACGTCGTCCCGGCCGAGCAGTGGCGCCCGCTGCTGAGAAAGTCGCTCGCCATCGGCGAGCAGGCCGGCCTGCCGCTCATGGTGCACATCGGCGAGACCCCGGAGCCGCTGGCCCAGGTGCTGCCCTACCTGCGCCCCGGCGACATCGTGGCCCACTGCTACACGGGCAAGGAGTACAACATCCTCGAGAACGGCTCGGTCCAGCCTGCCGTGGCCGAGGCCCGCGCCCGCGGCGTGCTGTTCGACTCCGCCCACGGCAAGAGCAACCTGAGCTTCGAGGTGGCCCGCCCGGCGATCGCCGAGGGCTTCCTCCCCGACATCGCCTCCTCCGACACCAGCGGCCGCAACTGGCGCGGCCCGGTCTTCGACCTGCTCACCAGCCTGTCGAAGCTGGTCGCTCTCGGCGCCCCGCTGCCGGAGATCATCAAGCGCGCGACCATCGACCCGGCCCGGCTCCTCGGGATCGCCGACGAGGGCTACGGCGCGCTGACCGTCGGGAACCCGGCGCACGTGACGGTCGTCGAGGAGGTCAGCGACCAGGTGCTGCCCGATGCGGCCGGCAACTCGATCGTGGCGCCGCGCTACGAGCCCGTCACCGTGCTGCACGGCGGTGCGCCGGTCGAGCTGGTGCCGTGGCGGGGCCTCGGCGCCTGAGCGGCGCCGGACGGAGAGGAGACCCGCGGTGACCGATGTGCACCGGGCGAGGGCCGGCCTGCGGGCGGCCCTCGCCTCCGGCGAGCGGCTCACCGGGGTCTTCGTCAAGCTGCCCTGCCCCGACGTCCTCGAGCTGGCGGCCTCGGCGGGCTTCGACCTCGTGGTCGTCGACCTGGAGCACTCCACGCTCGGCGACAAGGAGGCGCTGGACCTCCTCCGCTACGCCGACGCGCTCGGCCTGCCGGCCCTCGTGCGGCTGCCGCGGGTGGACCCGCCGCTGGTGAACCGGGTCCTCGAGGCCGGCGCGGTGGGCATCCAGCTGTCCATGCTGACCTCGGTGGCCCAGCGCGAGGAGCTGCAGGCCGCCGTGGCCTACGGGCCGGTCGGCCGGCGGTCGGTCAGCCTCGCGCACACGGGAGCCGGGTACGGCGCGGTCCCGCTGGCCGGCTACCTGGCCGCCGAGCGCGCCGACCCGCCGCTGCTGGTCGGTCAGATCGAGAGCCGCACGACCGACCCGATCGAGGAGGTCGTCGCCGGCCTCGACGTGGCCTTCGTCGGCACCACCGACCTGACCGTCGCGCTCGGGCTGGATCCCGACGACGCGGCCGGCATCCGCGCCGAGGTCGACGCGGTGGGTGCCGCGGCGCTGGCCGCCGGGGTGGTCTTCGGTGGCTGGGCGCCCCGCCCGGATGCCGCCGAGGGCCTGGGCCTGGGCCCGGCGGGCTACCTCGTCGTCGGCTCCGACCTGCAGTTCCTGGGCGCCGCCCTGCGCGCCGCCGCCCCGTCCCGCCCCGCTGCGGCCCGTCCGGCCGCGGCCCCGCCGTCCCCGGAGGCCCGATGAGCACCGAGCCCGCCCCCTCGCGCAACGCCGCCCTGTACGGGCGGGTCGTCAACTGGGACGACATCCCCGAGGAGACGGTGCGCCCGGGCGTGCGCCGCCGGGTCTACAGCACCGACGAGATCATGATCGCCTGGCACAGCCTCGACGTCGGGATGGCGCTGAACCCCCACTCCCACGCCGACTTCGACCAGCTCGTCTTCATCGCCGAGGGCGTGTGCGACTACCACGTCGCCGGAACGCCGCACCGCATGCGGGCGGGGTCGTTCCTGCTCGTCCCCGCGGGGGCGGAGCACTTCGTGGAGCCGCTCGAGGGGCCCTGCGTGAACATCGACTACTTCGTGCCCCCGCGGGCCGACTTCGCCTCCGCGCTGGGCTGGCTGAGCGCCGCCCCGGCCGGCGCCGGGACCCCGGCCCCGCGGTAGGGACCCGCCGCGGGCCCGCAGGAGGTGGGGACGGCGGGGCCTCCCTCAGCCGGCGGGGGCGGCGGGCTCCTCGGTCCCCAGGTGCGCCGAGATCTCCTTCGCCGTCTGCACCAGCGCGGCGGCCATCGGGCTGTGCACGTCCGGGTCGATCGAGGCCGTCGTCCCGACGATGCCCACCGCCCCCACCAGGGAGGCGCCCTGGAACACCGGGGCCGCCAGCGTCCGGACCCCGTTGACCGCCGGGACGTTCACCGAGACCCCCGCGGCGCGCACCGCCTCGATCTCGGCCCTGAGCTCCGGGTCGCGCTTGAGCGCCCGCGGCAGGCCGGCGACCTCCTCGGGGCGCAGCCAGGCGCAGAACACCCGGCCCTGCGCCGACTGCACGGGGTCCAGCCGGGAGCCCACCCGGACGCTGATCCGGATCACGCGGTCGGTGTTGTCGACGGAGCGGACGACGATCGGCGACTCGCCGTCCCACACCGAGAGGACGACGGTCTCGTCCACCTGGTGCAGCAGCCGCTCCATGTACGGCTCGGCCGCGCTGACGATCGGGAGTCCCGCCCGCGCCGCGGCGCCCAGCGTGAGCACCTGGGGCCCGAGGGAGAACAGCGCCGTCCGCTCGTCGTAGCGCAGCAGCTTCGCCGCCCGCAGGGCCTTGGTGTAGCGGTGCGCCGTCGCCTTGCTGGCGCCGAGGCGCTGGGTGATCTCGTTGAGGCTCAGGTACGGCTTGGCCGGCGTGAAGGCGTCCAGGATCAGCGCGGCCCGCTGCACGGTCTGGATGGTCGGCGCGGCGCCGTCGCCGTCGCGTGCCGGGCGGCTGGCAGGCTCGGACACGATCGTGCTCCTCGCGGCGTGGGGGTCGGGGGCGGGAACGATTTCGTCTCCCGTCGTGAGACAGCATCCTGACCGGCGAGACGGGAACGGTCAACGAGAGGCAGGGTTCGGAGAGCACCGCCGGGCCCTCGGGAGCGGGCCCGGTCCGATGTTGACATCCCTCGACCCACGGCACATGCTCAGTACCGCGATGCGAGACAGCATCTCGCATGTGTTTCACCAGAGTTACCCCACAGTGCCGCCCTCGCTCCGCCGGGGGCAGACGGGAGCCCCTGTGACGTCCCCCAGTGCCCACCCCGCGTCCGACGCCGCCGCCGCGCCGCTGGTCGTCCAGGACTGGGACCGCCTCGCCTTCCGCGTCCACCGCCGCGCGTACCGCGACGACGCCCTGTTCGCCGCGGAGCGGGCGAACATCTGGGAGCGCACCTGGCTCTACCTCGGCCACGAGACCGAGCTGGCGCCGAACGACTTCAAGGTCCGCACGCTGGGGGGCCGGCCGCTGATCTTCACCCGCGACTCGGCCGGGCAGCTGCACGCCTTCCTGAACAGCTGCCCGCACCGCGGGACCGTGCTCTGCCGCGAGACCCAGGGCACGAGCAAGCACTTCAACTGCTTCTACCACGCGTGGGCGTTCCACAACACCGGCGAGGTGGCCGCCATCCCGGACCCGACGGCCTACGCCGACGAGGAGTACAAGGCCGGCATGCGGCTGCGCGAGGTCGCGAAGCTGGAGGTCTTCGAGGGCTTCGTCTTCGTCTCCTTCACCGACGACGTCCCGCCGCTGGAGCAGCACCTGGGCCCCGCCGCCGACTACATCCGGATGATCGGCGAGCAGCACGTCGCCGGCATGGAGGTCCTGCCGGGCACGCAGCTCTACGGCGTGCGCGGCAACTGGAAGCTCGCCGTCGAGAACGCCATGGACGGCTACCACTTCTCCCCGACCCACAACACCTTCGTGGGCTACCTGCGGGAGAGCGGCTTCGCCGTCGACGACGACGACCAGTACGCCTACAACCTCGGCAACGGGCACTCGCTGCTGATCCTCACCGGCCACGGCGGGCGGATCAGCATGCTGTGGGAGCCGCGTTTCGGCGAGGAGGAGCGCGTCCGCACCGCCGAGCACCGCCGCGAGATGGAGCTGCGCCTGGGCTCCGAGCGGGCGCACCTGGTCGCCGACGAGAGCCACATCCTGTTCGTCTTCCCGAACCTGCTGCTGTTCGACCTCGAGGGGCTGTCGATCCGCCAGCTCGAGCCGGTCGCTCCCGGGCACACCGACGTCCGCGCCTGGCAGCTGGCCCCGCGCGGCGAGGACCCGGCCGTCCGCGACCTGCGGATGCGGACCATGGTCAGCTTCGTCGGCCCCGGCGGCCTGGCCACGCCCGACGACATCGAGGCCTACGAGGCCGTGCAGCGCGGTATCGAGGCGACCGCCGGCGACAGCCGCGCCGAGCTCGACTACAGCGACATGTCCCGCGGCATGGCCGCCGACGTGTCCGGCGAGCGCGGCCGCTCCACCGACGAGGGCGCCATGCGCGGCTTCTGGCGGCACTGGGTGACCGCCGTCGGGGAGGGCGGACCGATCGACCTCGGCACGCCCCCGCCGCCGCACCCCGAGCCCACCCCGCTGCCCAGCAAGAGGCCGCACGGGCTGGACGAGATCCTGGCCGGGCTCGACACGGGGGCCCCGGCCGACGCGCAGGAGGAGGTAGCGGCCCGATGACCGCACTGGACACGGCACCGGTCGCCTCCACCCGCACCGTTGCGCGGGCCGAGGTCGAGGACTTCCTCTTCGCCGAGGCGGACCTGCTCGACCGCCAGCGCTACGACGAGTGGCTGGCGCTGTTCGTCGAGGGCGGCCGCTTCGAGATCCCGACGACCGACGCCGGCGACACCCCGGCCAGCCAGGGCGGCTACTTCGTCTGCGACGACTGGGACCTGCTCCGCGCCAGGGTGAAGCGGCTGAAGAGCCGCAAGGCGCACGCGGAGAACCCGGCGTCCCTCACCCACCGGATGATCGCCAACGTGCGACTGGGCGAGCGCTCCGGCGACGAGCTCGCCGTGGCCGCGAACTTCATCGTCCACCGCGCCCGCGACGGCCACACGAACAGCTTCCACGGCCGGTACGCCCACCGGCTGCTGGTGACGGAGGACGGGCTGCGCTTCCGGCTCCGCCGCTCGGTGCTGGCGCTGGAACGGCTGGAGGCCGGCGCCCGGCTCTCCTTCGTCCTGTAGGCGGACGGCGATGATCCGGCACACCGTGGCCTACCGGTTCAGGGACGACGTCGACCGGGCGACGATCGACGCCCTGCAGGCCGAGCTCGAGACCTTCCCGGCGCAGTACCCGGCGATGCAGCGCTGGTCGTCGGGGCTCAACCGCAGCACGCGCGACGACCGCTTCACCCACGCCTTCTCCGTCGAGTTCGACACCGAGGCCGAGCTCGCCGCCTACCTGTCCAGCGAGCGGCACGAGCGCTTCGTCGCCGAGGTGTGGCGCCCGGTCATCGCCGAGCGGGCCATCGTCAGCTACGAGTACACGCCCAGCGCAGGAGAGCCCATGACCGCGGTCAGCACCCGTCCCCACGGCCCCTTCGGCATGGAGTACGCGCGGATCGAGGTGCCCGACCTCGACGAGACCATCGACTTCCTCGTCTACCACGTCGGGCTCCAGGTGGAGGAGCGGACGGCGGAGCGGGCCTACCTGCGCGCCGACATCGAGCACCACTGCCTCGAGCTGATCGCCGCCCCGCACCGGGAGATCGGCCACACGGTGGCCGTCGGCTACAGCGTCGAGTCCGCCGAGGTGCTCGAGCAGATCCAGAAGCGGGTCCTCGACGCCGGGCTGGAGGTGTTCGACCTCGAGGAGCGCCAGCAGGCGCTGTGCGACGAGGGCTTCGCCGTCCGCGACCCGGACGGGATGGTCGTCGAGCTGTTCACCGAGTACCAGGAGTACGCCGAGGCCCCGCACGTCGAGCTGCGGCCGGTCGACCTGGTGCACCCGTTCCTCATCACCGAGAAGTTCGACGAGATGGTCGGCTTCTACTCCGGCGTGCTCGGCTTCATCCCCAGCGACCACGTCGTCGGCTCGACGACGTTCTTCCGCTGCGAGGACCGCTACCACCACAGCCTGGCGATCTCCCGCAGCCGCGGTGAGGGCTCGTTCGTGGGCCACCTGTGCTTCGCGATGAAGAGCCTCGACCACGTCATGCGGATGCGGGCGCGGGCGCTGTACAAGGGCCGGCCGATCGTCTCGGACATGGTCAACCACTCGGCGTCCACCTCGATCGCCTTCTACATGCACGACCCGCGGTTCGGGCCGCGCTACGAGCTGTGCGACTCCCACCGGGTCTTCACGCCCGAGGAGCACGAGACCCACCGCGCCCGGAAGATGCCGGCCGACCCGCGCAACATCGACGTCTGGCGGCCCGCCGCCGACGACTGGGGCCGTTTCTGAGCCTCCCCGCGGGCGGGGGTGGCGGGGAGCTCCTCCCCGCCGCCCTCGCCGTGCTGTCCGCGACCCCGGCGCCGCACGGGGCCGAGCGGCGGGCCGCGCAGGCGCTGGCCGCCTGGGGGCGGGGCGTGCTGCCCGGGCTGGACTGGTCGGTCGCAGCGGTCGGGGAGGCCGGCGCCAACGTCGTCGTCACGCTGCCCGGCGACGGGCCGCCGGCGCTGCTGCTCGCCTCCCACCTCGACACGTCGCTGTCCGGGCTGCCCGCCGAGGACGCCCCGGTCACCGGCCGCGCCGACGACCCCGGGCCGCTGCGCGTGGACGGCGACGAGGTGAGCGGGCCCGGCCTCGGCGTGGCCCGGGGGCCCGCCGCCGCGGCGCTCACCGGGCTGGCGCTGGCCGCCGACCGGCTCGCCGGCCGCCCCCACCGCACCCTGCAGCTCCTGCTGGCCGGCTCCGGCACCCACCGCAGCGCGCTGGCGGCGACCGTGCCGCCGGGCTCGGTGCGCCCCTCCTCCAGCGCGGGCGCCGCGGCCCACCTGGCGGCCGGCCCGCGCCCGGACGCCGTCCTGGTGGCCAAGGGCGGTCCCGCGGCGGTGCTGCGGGCCGAGCCGGGGGCCGGCTACCTGCGGCTCACCGTCACCGGCCGGATGGGCGCCGCGCTGGCGCCGGCCTCGGCCGACCCGGTCGGCGGGGTGCTGGTGCACGCGGGCACGGTGCTCGAGGCGGTCGGGCGGTGGCGGGTGGCCTTCCGCGACGCCCGGCGCGGCCGCGCGGACGGGCTGGGCGGCGAGCTGGGGCTCGGCGCGCTGACCGGCGGCCGGCCGGACAAGCCCGACCTGCTGCCGGCGGTGCTGGACCTGCGGCTGTACGCGGTCACCGTGCCCGGCGACGACCTGGCCGCACTGGGCGAGGACCTGGCCGCGGCGGTGCGCCTGGCGCTGGCGCGGACGCCGCTGGCCGGCTGCGCCGTCGAGGTGGTCGCCGAGCCGCTGCACCCGGCCGGGGTCACGGCGGCCGGTGCGCCGGTCGTGCGGGCCGCGACGGCCGCCTGGGTCCGGCACCGCCCGGGGCCGCCGGTGGAGGTCCGCGACTGGACCGGGTCCACCGACGGCGTCGTCTTCCGGGCCGCGGGCATCGACACCGCCCGCACCGGCCCGGCGTCGTCCCCCGATCCGGGCGACCCGCGCCGCGACCGGCTCTCGCTGGCCGAGCTGCGCTCCTTCGCCGACCTCTACGCCGACGTCGCCGTCACCCTCGCCACCCCCTGACGCCGAAGTGGCTACTCCGGCGGGAAGGTCGCGCGCGACCGGTCCACCGGAGTGGCTACTTCGGCGGAGAAGGGGGCCGTCGGCGGGGTCAGAGCGAGGTGGCCTCCGGGGTCTGCTCCAACGCCTTCTGCACGTCGCGGTTGGCCGGCAGCGCACCGCGGGCGCCCGGGCCGGTGGTCGACAACGCCGCCGCGGTGGCCGCGTAGCGCACCGCCTCCGGCAGCTCCTGCCCACGGGCCAGCGCCTGGCACAGGGCCCCGCAGAAGCAGTCGCCGGCGCCCGTGGTGTCGACCGGCGTGACCCGGGGCGGCGCCTGCAGCAGCGCGGGGGCGTCGCCGGCCGGGACGACGACGGCCCCGCGCGCGCCGAGGGTCACCACGACCGCCGTCCCCGGTCCGACGAGGCCGCGGGCGAGCTCGGCCACCTCGGCCGGCGAGCGCTCCTCGTCGGGGACGCCGGCCAGCGCGGCCAGCTCGTGCTCGTTGGGCACGAGGACGTCGACGCGCTCCAGCAGCTCCGCGGGCAGGGGGGCCGGCGGGGCGGGGTTGAGCACCACGGTGCCGCCGGCGGCGAGCGCGGCCGCGGTCACGGTCTCCATGGGGACCTCGAACTGCAGGAGCAGCACGTCGGCCCGGTGCACCGGGGAGACGTCGACGTCCCCGGGGGTCAGCGCGGCGTTGGCGCCGGGCACCACGACGATGAGGTTCTCCCCGCTACCGGTCTCCACGGGGATCGTCGCCGTGCCGGTCGGCACCGCCGGCGTGCGGTGCACCCGGCTGACGTTGACCCGGCACTCGGCCAGCGCGGCCTGCATGCGGGCCCCGGCGGGGTCGTCCCCGACCCGGCCGACCATGTGCACGCCGGGCCCCAGGCGGCCGGCGGCGGCGGCCTGGTTGGCGCCCTTCCCGCCCGCGGCGGTGACGGGGGAGCCGCCGATCACGGTCTCCCCGCGGCCGGGGAGCCGCTCGACGGGGATGAGCACGTCCTCGTTCAGGCTGCCGACGACGGTGACGGACAACGGTCCTCCTGGTCTGGGAGCGGCGGACAGCGCGCGGCGGCGGGCCCCGGGGCGCCCGCCGCCGCGGTCGGTGGACATCCTCCCGGGGCCCGCCCCGAGGGCGAGCGGGGCGGGGGGAGGACGGTCCTCCCTCTACAGGCCCCAGGTCATGTCGGGGACGGCGGCGCTGGCGATGTGCGAGATGCGCTCCACGTCCTCCTTGGCGCTGCGGTCGCTGTCGCGGCCCTGGACCACGGAGTTCTTGCCGAAGCCCTCGACCAGCGGCCGGCCCACGTCGCGCCTGAGCCACAGCCGCAGCAGGTGGCGGCGCCGCTCGACCTCGGGGAAGTCCTCGTAGGACGTCCGCGAGTGCAGCGCGGCGTAGTTCAGCAGCCACTGGACGTCGCCGGGCTGGAAGTCCATGTCGATCGGCAGCCCCTCCTCCTGCGACACCTCGTCGTAGAGGGCCAGGAGCTCGCGCTGGGCGTCGGTCAGCCGCGGGACGTCGGGGAAGCGCTGCGCGGACTCGATCATCGAGCTGCCGGCGTAGCTGGAGAACACGCCGTCGACCCAGCTGCAGATCGGCGAGGTGTAGTAGTCGGCCGGCGCGTCCTTGTCCTGGGCCTTCCAGTCCCAGTACCAGGTCTCGAACAGCAGCGGCGCGAGATCGGGGCGGCGCCGGAGGATCTCGTTGTAGATCGTCGCGCCGCTGACCAGGCTGCTCGAACCGCCGGCCTTCGCGCCGCGCAGGCACATCAGCGCCACGACGTCGGAGCTGTCGGAGTGGAACGGCAGCCGGTCGCGGACCCGGGAGGGCAGCGCGCCGTCGGCCATGGTCAGGTTCGACGTCGCGATGACGTGGTCGAGCAGGTCGCCGACCTCGTTCTGCTTCATCGGCACGCCCAGGTGCAGGCCGATGAGGAAGAAGATCGCCGCGGCGAGCACGTCGCCGTACTCCTCGGTGCGCAGCCCGCGGACCAGCACGAACCCGCGACCGGCGTCCAGCTGCCGGGAGACCTCGGCCAGGTGGGCGGCGTTGGCCGGCAGCGGGTAGCGCCCGGCGGTGACCTCGCGCAGGTCGGGGTCGTCGGCGACGAACCGCCGGCCGACCTCCTCGAGCTCGGTGCGCTCGGCGTCGGAGAGCTGGTAGATCCACTCGGTCGACTGCGACAGGGCGTCACCCCGCCACGCGGCGGGCCCCTCCACGGGGGAGAGCGAGACGGTGCTGGTCATGGGGAGTTCCTCCACGGTGCGGCGGGACGGGACGTGCGGCGGTCGGCGGAGCGCGCGGGATGCGCCGCGAGCCCGCAGACGTCGGACGTCGGCGGGTGCGGCCCCGTCCCGAGGCCCACCCCGAGCGTGCGAGGGGTGAGGAGGACGGGGTCCTCCGTCAGAAGGGGACCTGGACGGCCCCGGCAGCGGTGCCGGGACGGATGCTCGGACGCAGGGTGGGGGCGGGCGTGCCGGCTGCGGTCACGGTCGTCCTCCCCGGGTGGATGTGCCTGCGCGAGCGGTGCCGCGAACGCTAGGCCACCGAGCGGCGGAGCGTCAAGAGAGACGGCGTCCCGCATCGCGAGATCGGAGCGGGACGCCGTCCTGTGGAGGGCGGGGCGGGTCAGGACGGCGTGTCGGCGCCCTCGCCTCCCGTCTCCTCCGCGCCCTCGGCCGGCTGGTCCGGGTGGGGCGTCCGTCCGCCGCCGTCCGCGGCCGGCTCCTGCCCACCGCTCTCCGCGGGCTGGTCGGGGTGCGGCGTGCGGCCGCTGTCGGGCTCGCTCATCGTGGCTCCTCCTCCGGGTCGACGTCCGGGTCGACGTCGGCGTCGGGGGCTGTATCCGCAGGCCCCGCCGGGAAACCGGGTCGACGGGCCCACAGCGGCAGCACGTACCAGGTGACCGCCCCGGTGAGCAGCACCAGCGCCCCGCCGGCGATGCCGGCCCCGCGACCCAGCGCGACGTCCAGGACCAGCAGGGTGCCGCAGCCGATCGCGACCACGAGCATGGCCAGCCCCGCCTGCAGCATCAGGTCGCCCACCCGGATCAGCGCGCCCTTCTGCCGGCGCCGGAAGACCAGCCGGTGGAACGAGACGGGGGCGATCAGCAGCACCGTGGCCAGGGCCGTCGTCATCAGCGTGATCGTGTAGAAGGTCACGCCGAACGCGTCGAGCTCGGCGAACCGCTGGGTGAAGGCCAGGCCCAGGAGGAAGGCGAAGAGCACCTGGACGCCGGTGATGGCCACCCGCAGCTCCTGCAGGAGCTCGGCCAGGTTGCGGTCGAGCAGCTGGTCGAGGCTCTCGCCGCGGGCCTCGGCGCTGCGGCGGGCGTGCGAGCTGTCGAACCGGTCCGGCGGGACGTCCTCCACGCCGTCCACCCTGCCCCACTCCGGCGGTTGCCGGAGGGCGGCCACCGGGTAGGGCGCGACCGATCCGCGACGACGAGGGAGGGCCTCATGGCCGGCGACAGCGCCGAGGACAGGGACACCATCCGCCGCGAGTTCGGCCAGGCGGTCAACATGACCCCCGCCGAGCTCGAGAAGTGGCTGGACAGCGACGAGTCGAGATCGGTCGGCCAGAAGGACGGCGGGTCGGGGGAGTCCACCGGGCACGAGTCGGGCCGCCGGATCGTCGAGTTGCTGAGGACGAAGAAGGACGACCTGACCGACGACGACCTCGCCCACATGCGCAAGGTGCGCGGCTACGTGCAGCGACACCTGGCCCAGGAGCCGAAGAAGGAGGACGTCGGGTCCTCCAGGTGGCGGTACTCGTTGATGAACTGGGGCCACGACCCGCTCAAGAAGGGGTAGCGGCCACCGAGGAAGGGACCCGCATGCGGCGAGACGATCCCCGGCGCAACGACCTGGCGCAGTACGACGAGCTCGCCGACCAGTGGTGGGAGCCCGCGGGCGGGTTCGCGATGCTGCACTGGCTCGCCGCCGCCCGCGCCGAGCACATCCCGCCGGCGCGCGGGCCGGGTGCCCTCCTCGTCGACCTGGCGTGCGGCGGCGGGCTGATGGCGCCGCACGCGGCCCGGCTGGGCTACCGGCACATCGGCGTCGACCTGAGCCTGTCGGGCCTGCGGACGGCGCGCGAGCACGGGGTGCTCCCCGTGCGGGGGTCGGTGCTCGAGGTGCCGCTGGCCGACGCGTGCACCGACGTGGTCGTGGCCGGTGAGGTGCTCGAGCACGTCGAGGACGACGTCGCGGTCCTGGCCGAGTGCGCCCGGCTGCTGCGGCCGGGCGGCACGCTGGTCATCGACGCGATAGCCGCCACGCGGCTGGCCGGGTGGATCGCCGTCGACCTGTTCGAGCGCCTCCCCGGTGGGCCGCCGCCGGGGATCCACGACCCCCGGCTGTTCGTCGACCGGCGCCGGCTGCTCGCCGCCGCGGACCGGCTGGGGCTGGACCTGCGGCTGGTCGGCTTGCGTCCCTCGGTGCGCGACCTGGTCTCCTGGCGGCGGGGCCGGCGGGCCGGCGTGCGGATGCGGCAGATCCCGCTCACCTCGGTGCTGTTCGCCGGATACGGGGTGAAGCGCGCCACAGCGCCGGGCGGGGAGCGGGTTGCGGGCGTCCGGGTGGAGGGGCAGGGATCGCCGTCCCCGCTTACCGTCGAGAGATGAGTGCCTCGCCGAGCAGCGCGGACGCCGGGCAGCGCCCGTGGTGAGCGCGGTCGTGACCGGATCGGGTTCGGCGCTGCCCGCGACCCTGGACCAGGACGCCGCCTGGGAGGGCTTCTTCGCCCGGCACTACGAGGGCGTGCGCGCCGCCCGGCGGATCTTCGCCGGCGCCGGGGTGCGCACCCGCCACGCGGTGGCCAACCCGGTCGTCGAGGACATCAGCGGCTGGAGCACCGGCGCGCGGATGGCGCGCTACGTGCAGGAGGCCCTGCCGCTGGGCAAGCAGGCCGTCGCCGGCGCGCTGGACCGGGCGGGCCTGTCCCCGGGGGACGTCGGGATGTTCGCCGTGGCCACCTGCACCGGTTACGCGACCCCGGGTCTGGACATCCGGCTGGCCAGCGACCTGGGGATGCCGCAGGGGCTGCAGCGCCTGCTCGTCGGCCACATGGGGTGCTACGCGGCGCTGCCGGGGCTGGCAGCGGTCGGCGACTACGTGACCGCCCGCGCGAGGCCGGCCGTCCTGCTCTGCTGCGAGCTGACCAGCCTGCACGTGCAGCCCGCGCAGCGGGACCTGCAGCAGGTGGTCGCGCACGCGCTGTTCTCCGACGCGGCGGCCGCGGTGGTAGTCGAGCCCGGAGCCCGGCCAGGGCGCCGGCTGGCGGGGGTGGTCGCCCGCACCGACAGCTCCACGGCCGACCACATGACCTGGGACGTCACCGATCTCGGCTTCCGCATGGGCCTGTCACCGCGGGTGCCCGACGTGCTGTCGCGGCACGTCGGGGACGTGGTGGACGAGTTGCTCGCCGGGGCCGGCCTGCGGGTCGAGGACGTCGCCGGCTGGGCCGTGCACCCCGGCGGCCCGCGCATCCTCGACGTCGTCCGCGACGAGCTCGGACTGACCGAGGAGCAGATGGCGGCCTCGCGCAGGGTGCTCGCGGAGCACGGCAACTGCTCGTCGGCCACCGTGCTCCTGGTGCTCGACGAGCTCTCCGACGTGGACGGCCCGGTGGTCGCGATGGCCTTCGGTCCCGGTCTGACCCTCTACGCCGCGCTCCTCCTGCCCGGGTCGTGACAGCGCGTCATCGGGGTGTGCTGCCGACCTGCCGGTACTACTCTCCGTGACAGACGTCGGTGTGACGTCTCTCACAGCGAGAGGCGGTGGGTGTGCCCGGCAGTGTCTCTCCCGTGCGCGTGTTCCTCGTCGACGACCACGAGGTGGTGCGCCGCGGCGTGGCGGAGGTCCTCGAGGACGACCCCGGGATCGTCGTCGTCGGTGAGGCGGGCTCGGCGGGCGAGGCGCTGGCGCGGGTCCCGGCGGTCCGTCCCGACGTCACCGTCGTGGACATGCGGCTCCCCGACGGCGACGGCGCGGAGGTCTGCCGCCGGCTGCGGGACCGGGTGCCCGGCCTGCGCTGCCTGGTCCTGACGAGCTACGCCGACGAGGACGCGGTGGCCGCCGCGGTCGCCGCGGGTGCGGCCGGGTACGTGCTCAAGCAGGTGCGCGGCGCGGCGCTGGTCTCCGCCGTCCGCACGGTCGCTGCCGGGGGCACCTACTACGGCGTCGCACCACCCGAGCGGACCGTGACCCGCCGGCGCGACCCCGAGCGGGAGCGGCGGCTGGCCACCCTCACCGAGCAGGAGCGCACCGTCCTCACGCTGATCGGCGAGGGCCTGACCAACCGCCAGATCGGCGACCGGATGGGCCTGGCCGAGAAGACGGTCAAGAACTACACCAGCCACCTGCTCGCCAAGCTCAACCTGGAGCGGCGCACCCAGGCGGCGATCCTCGCCACCGAGCTGCGCGACCGCTGAGCGCGGCCCGCGCGAGGGCATCAGGGCCGGGGGACCGACCAGCGCACCGCCGTCCCCGGTGGGCCGGAGGCGACCTCCATCCGGCCGCCGCGGCGCTCCGCCCGCTCGGCGAGGTTGCCCAGCCCGCTGCGCGCGGTGACCGGCGGCATGCCCCGCCCGTCGTCGGTGACGGTCACGGCGACCTCGCCGTCGGCGGTGACCTCGACGGTCACCCGGCCGGCGCCCGCGTGCCGCACCACGTTGGTCACCAGCTCACGCACGACCGCGACGACGTCGTGCACCAGCCCGCCGGGCAGGTCCTCCGACCCGTCGCGGACCTGGAGCGCGACGCTCAGGCCGCTGCCGTCGGTGACCGAGCGCACGACCTCCCCCAGCCGCGCGCGGACCGCGGTCGGCGAGAGGTCGCCGTCGTCGTGCAGCTCGAAGATGGCGGTGCGGATCCGCGCGATCGTCTCGTCCAGCTCGTCGACCCGCTCGGCGAGGCGCGCCGCGGTACCGGGGTCCTCGGCCGCCAGGGACCGGCTGATTCGGTCCAGCGCCAGGGCGGTGGCGTAGATCCGCTGCACCACGTGGTCGTGCAGGTCGCGGGCGATGCGGTCGCGGTCGGCGGCCACCTCCAGGGCCCGCTCGCGGGCCCGGCTGCGGGCCAGCTCGAGCGCGAGGCCGACGCGCGAGGTGAACGACGACGCCAGCTCCAGGTCCGCGGCCGTGAACGGGACGCGGCCCTCGCGGCGCAGCGCCACCAGCGTCGCGGGCGCCGGCCGGCCGGGGAGCGGGACGACGAGACCGGGGCCGTACCCGTCGGCCACCAGCTCGCGCACGACCGGGGCGTAGGGCCGGCTCTCCGCGGTGCTGGTGATGTCGTCGAGCAGCACGGGGAGACCGGCCCGGTGGGCCTCCCACAGCCGGGTGCCGGCCATCGGGACCCGCACGCCCTCGGCGCCGATCTCGCCGGCGGCAGCGACGACCACGAACTCGGCGTCCGACCCCTCCCGGGGCGCCAGCACGCCGCAGAGGTCGGCGTCGGAGAGCTCGGCCACCCGCTCGGTCACGTCGTGCAGGACCTGCTCGGGATCGGTGCCCGACAGCAGCGAGGTCGCCACCGCTGCTCCCGCCTGCGCCCAGGCCCGCCGGCGCTCGGCGGCCTCGGCGAGCCGGGCGTTCTCCACCGCCAGCCCCGCCGCCTCCGCGAGGGCCTGCACGACCTCCTCGTCGGCGGCGGTGAACCCACCCCCGCCCCGCTTCTCGGTGAGGTACAGGTTGCCGAACACGGCGTCGCCGGCCGACACCGGGACGCCGAGGAACGAGCGCATCGGCGGGTGCCCGTTCGGCAGCCCCACGGCGGCCGGGTGGGCTCCCAGGTCGTCGAGCCGCAGCGGTGCCGGCTGCTCGACCAGCAGCCCGAGGATGCCCTCGCCCACCGGCAGCCGGCCGATGCGGGCGACGTCGTCGTCGTCCATGCCGACGACGACGAACCGGTCGAGGCGGGTGCCGTCCGGTGTGAGCACGCCCATGGCGCCGTAGGTGGCGCCCGAGTGCTCGACCGCGGCCTGCACCACGTCGCGGAGGGTCGCCTCCAGGCGCCCCTCCGCGGCGGCGGTCCGGACGGCGGCGACCGCGCGGACGGCGGCGGCCAGGCGGGTGGCGTCGGCGGTTCCCTCGCCGTCGGGCGGGGGCACGGCCCGACCGGCACGGGACGACGACACGCGTGGCGGGACCGTTCAGGCGCCGCGGGCCAGGCGCCGGACCGGGGGACGGGGGATCGCGTGGCGCAGCAGCGCTTTGCCGGTGCCCGTCACCAGGACCAGGTCCCCGCCGTGGGCCGCGCCGGACAGCGCGTCGAACACGGGCCGCTCGAGGACGGCCGTGCGGGCCCGGCCGTGCACGCCGGTCTCGGCGATGGCCCGGAGCACCTGGGCGTCGACCCGGGACCGGGCCGCGGCGACGACGGGTGCCTCGTGCGCCTCGGCGGTCTCCGCGAGCACGCAGGCCGCCACCACGGTCGCCTCGCGCCGGGCGGCCTCGTGCAGGGACCAGACCAGCGAGCGGTAGGCATCGGAGCTGCCGTCGACGTCGACGAGCAGCGTCGGGGGACGACGGCGGGGACGCAGGTGTCCGAACCGCAGCGGCTCCACATCCGTCATGGCGTCATCGTGACCGGACCGCGACCCTCGGTACAGGGACCAAGGGCCTGGGCTGACCTGCGGGTTCCTCAGGACGTCGGTGTTCCGGAACGCGTCCGATCGGGTCGCTCACCCACCGTCATGACGCCGACGACCGCGGTGGCGTCGCGTTCGGGATCGGTGTGCACCGTTGCCCGCAGGCCGGCCGCGCGCACCGCCCCTGCCGTCCCCTCGGCCTGCGCGGCGCTCGTCTCCAGCAGCAGGACGCCGCCCGGTGCGAGCCAGTCCGGGGCGCCCGTGGCCACGCGGCGGTGCAGCGCCAGGCCGTCGGGTCCGCCGTCGAGCGCCGTCCGTGGCTCGTGCAGCCGCGCCTCGGGCGGCATGAGCGCGATCGCGCCCGTCGGCACGTAGGGCGCGTTCACGACGAGCACGTCGACCCGGCCGCGCAGCCCGCCGGGGAGGGCCCGGAAGAGGTCGCCGCGGTGGGCCCGGCCGTGCCAGGGCGCCAGGGTCCGGGCCGCGCACCGGACGGCGACGGGGTCCAGGTCGGCGGCGTGCACCTCGACCGGACCGGGCGCGCGGGCGGCCAGCGCGGCGCCGAGGGCGCCGGTGCCGCAGCACAGGTCGACCACGACGCCCGGTCGGGGCATCGCGCCCAGCGCCAGCTCGACCAGCAGGACGCTGCGCTGCCGGGGCACGAACACCCCCGGCGCCACGGGGATCCGCAGGCCGTCGAAGGCCGCCCAGCCGACGACCTGCTCGAGCGGCTCGCCCGCCATGCGTCGGGCCAGCAGGGCCGCCAGCGCCGCGGGGCCGGCGGCGGTGCTCCGCAGGACGGCGGCCTCCTCCTCGGCGAACACGCACCCGGCCGCCCGCAGCGCCTCGACGAGACCTGCACCCTCGTCGCCACCGGCCGCGAGTGCCGACGGGTGTGCAGCTCGCGCGCGGTCCGGCCCGGGGGTCACCCGCGCAGTCTCGCCGACGCCCGGGCGCTGCGGCCGGGAGACTCGGCGTGTGCATCCCGGTCCCGACCCCCGCCCCGACTTCCCGGCCGGCTTCTTCTCCCGGGCCGACGAGACCCCCGACGGCCTCTTCTACCGGCCGCAGCGGCTGGTCACGCACATCGACGACCGGGCGATCGCGGCGGTCGGCGACCTGTACGCCGAGCTGGGCATCGACGGCGACGCCGGCCGGCCGGTGCGCGTGCTGGACCTGATGTCGTCGTGGGTCTCGCACTTCCGCACGCCACCGGCCGAGCTCGTCGTCCTCGGGATGAACGCCGCGGAGCTGGCCGCCAACCCGGCCGCCACGGCGCGGGTCGTCCACGACCTGAACGCCGACCCGCGGCTGCCGCTGCCCGACGCCGACGTGGACGCCGTCGTCTGCTGCGTGTCGGTCGACTACCTGATCCGCCCGGTCGAGGTGCTCGCCGACGTGGCCCGCGTCCTGCGCCCCGGTGGCGTGCTGGCGGTGACCTTCTCCAACCGGTGCTTCCCGACCAAGGCGGTGCGCGGCTGGCTGCTCACGCCGGAGGGCGAGCGGGGGGCGCTGGTGGCCGAGCTCGTGCGGCGGGCCGGCGGCTTCGGCGAGCCGGCCGTCGCGCTGCGGACGCCGCCCGGGTTCGGCGACCCGCTGTGGGCGGTCACCGCCGTCCGCTCCTGATGGGCCCCGAAACGAGGGACGCCGGGCGCGATCGGCGGATCGGGCCCGGCGTGCGGTGGAGCGGGTGACGAGAATCGAACTCGCACTGTCAGCTTGGGAAGCTGATGTTCTACCATTGAACTACACCCGCGAGCGGCCTCGGGCCGCGGTTCCCAGCCTAGCAAGTGCCCGGCCGCGGGCGGGCACCGGTCCACGCGGACGCCGGGTTGCTCACCGGCGCGCGGCCCGGATCACCACCGTCGTCCCCTCGGCGCTCGGGGTCGCCGTCACCTCCGCGAAGGCGCTCATCAGCATCGAGCCGCGGCCGCGGTCCATGCTCGGGACGCGCTCGCGCCACTGACCGAAGTCGCGCACCCGGACCACGACGTCCGCCGCGCCGATCTCCACGGCGATCTCGACGAGCGGCTCGACCGGCTCCTGGGCGTGCTCGACGGCGTTGGTCGCGGCCTCGCAGGTGGCCAGCAGCAGGTCGTAGGACAGCTCCTCGTCCACACCGCACTCGGCGAACAGCAGCCGCAGCCGGCGGCGCAGCGCCGGGACGGACGCGGCGCTGGAGGGGAAGCGCCAGCGCTCGCGGCGCACACCCCGCGCCGGGGGAGCGGGCGGCCGCTGCGCCGTCACCTGCCGGGCGACGGGGTCCCGCGGGCGCGGCGGGGAGGCCGGTGCGGGGACCGTGTCGACCGGCGGTGCGGGGTGGTGCTCCCCGGCCGGGTCGGTGTGCGGGGCTCCGGAGGCGCGGTCGAGGACCGCCCGGACGCGGGCGACGAGCTCCGCGGACTCGAACGGCTTGGGCAGGTAGTCGTCGGCGCCGGCCTCCAGCCCCTCGACCGCGGCCTCCTGCCCGGCCCGGGCGGTGAGCACCACGACGGGCAGCCCGCGGGTGGCCGGCTCGGCCCGCAGCGCGCGGAGCAGTTCGAAGCCGTCGACCACGGGCATCATCACGTCGGTCAGCACGAGGTCGGGCGGCTCGCGGCGGATCTGCTCCAGGGCGTCGCGGCCGTCGACCGCCGAGCGGACGGCGTGGTGCGGGGCGAGCAGCCGCGTCAGGTAGGCGCGCATGTCGGCGTTGTCGTCGACCACGAGGACCGTCGTCCGGCCCTCGCCGGCCGGTTCCGCCGCCGCCGGCGGAACCTCGTCGACCCAGGGCGCCAGGGTCCCGGCCGCCTCCGAGGGCCCTGCGTGGTCCGGCGGATCGGCGTCGGGCTCGCCGTAGGGGAGCGTGACGGTGAAGGTGCTGCCGAGGCCGGGCTCGCTGCGCACGCCCACCTCGCCGCCGTGCAGCCCGACGAGCTCGGCGACCAGGGCCAGCCCCAGGCCGGTCCCCTCCCGGGTGCGTGCCCGGCTGTCGGTGCCCCGGTGGAAGCGCTCGAAGACGTGCGGGAGCTCCTCGGCGGGGATCCCCACGCCGGTGTCGGCGACCCGGAGGACCAGCCGGCCCTCGTCGTCCCGCAGCGTCACGTCGATGCCGCCGACGAAGGTGTACTTGACCGCGTTGCTGACCAGGTTGAGGACGATCTTCTCCCACATCCGCGGGTCCACGGCGGCCGTCCGCGGCAGCGGCGGGCAGTCCACGGTCAGCCGCAGCCCGGCCCGCTCCGCGGCGGCCCGGAGCACGCCGGCGAGCTCGGCGGTCAGGGCGGCGAGGTCGGTCGCGACGCGGACGGCGCCGGCGCGACCGGCCTCGATGCCGGCGAACTCGAGCAGGTCGTCGACGAGCCGGCGCAGCCGCCGGCCGTTGCGCAGCGACATCGCCAGGCGGTCCCGGACGTCGCCGGGCAACCGGTCGCCGCTGTCGGCCAGGACGTCGGCGAGCGGCCCGAGCAGCAGGGTCACCGGTGTGCGCAGCTCGTGGCTGACGTCGGAGAAGAACGCCGTCTTCGCGCGGTCGAGCTCGGCCAGTTCCTCGGCGCGCGACCGCTCGGCGGCGTACGCGCGGGCGTTGACCACCGCACCGGCCACCTGCCCGGCGAGTAGCTCGTGGAACGACCGGTACTCGTCGTCCAGCGCCCGGTTGGGGTTCACGCCGGCCAGCAGGGCGCCGACGGGCGCGCTCCCGTCGCTGCCGGTCAGCGGGAGCACGACGCCCTCGGTCACCGGATCGCCGAACGGTCCCCCGTGCGCACCGAGGTCGGCCACCGTCAGGGCGGTGAGCGAGGAGAGCGAGGTGGTGGCGGGCAGCCGGGCCTCGTCGCAACCGCACGCGGCCACCAGCTCGAGGTCGCCACCTCCGGGCGGGGCCAGCCACACGGCGGCGACCGGCACGTCCCCGGGGGCCTCGCCGATCGCCGCGCACATGCCGCGCACGACGGCGGCGTCGTCGTCCAGCCTGCCGCCCGAGGCGGCGACCCGGCGGAGCAGCTCCTGCCGCCGCTCGGCGAGCACCTGCCGGGTGACCTCGGTGCACACCGCGTGCATCCCCGCCACCTCGCCGTCGTCGCCGAAGGCAGGGGCGTGGGAGACGGTGAAGTACGTCTCCTCCCGGTACCCGGCACGCTCGATGGGGAGCAGCAGTTGCGGGATCCAGGTCGGTTTCCCGGTCGTGACCGCGTGCTCGACCGGCCCCTGCAGCTGCGCCCAGTTCTCGGCCTGGGTCACCCGCAGGTCACCGCCGATGGCCCCGGGGTGCTTGGCGCCGATCAGCTCGGCGTACGCGCCGTTGTAGATCTGGGTGTACTCCGCTCCCCAGGTGAGGATCATGGGGAAGCGCGACGTGAGCACGGTGCGGACGGCGAAACGCAGGCTCGCCGGCCATGTCGACACCGGGCCGATCGGACTGCGGGACCAGTCGTGCGCGGCCATGAGCCGGCCGATCTCGCCGCCTCCGGAGAAGAGGTCGGTGCCCGTGGGGGCGGCTCCGTCCTCCGTGCCCACGCTCACCTCCGCACACGCTCGGGGAAGGCGCCGGCGACCGGCGCACCGAGGGCGCGCCCCTGCCGGTCATGGGCCCTGGGGAGGGCCGCCCCGTGACGCCCAGACGCTACAGGCGGGGGCCGGGAGCCGTCGGCCCGACCGCACGGTCCACCCGACGGGGGGACGCACGCGACTCGGCGGCGCATCTCGCAGGGACCCGATGGCCTCCGAGCGCAGCCGTCCGGCCGTCCGGGCAGGCGATCGAGGACCCCGGTCCCTGCTCGCGGCCGCTCCCTAGACTCCGGCCATGCTGCTGTCCGACCGCGACATCACCGGCGCGATCGCGGAGGGGCGTCTGGGCATCGAGCCCTACGACGCCGCTCTCGTGCAACCGTCGAGCATCGACGTCCGGCTGGACCGGTTCTTCCGCGTGTTCAACAACGCCCGCTACACGCACATCGACCCTGCGCAGCAGCAGGACGACCTGACCACCCTGGTGGAGCCCGAGGGCGACGAGCCGTTCGTGCTGCACCCCGGCGAGTTCGTGCTCGGGTCGACGCTCGAGGTCGTCTCGATCCCCGACGACCTGGCGGCCCGCCTCGAGGGCAAGAGCTCGCTCGGGCGGCTGGGGCTGCTCACGCACTCCACGGCCGGGTTCGTGGACCCGGGCTTCTCCGGCCACATCACGCTGGAGCTGTCCAACGTGGCCAACCTGCCCATCACCCTGTGGCCGGGGATGAAGATCGGTCAGCTGTGCCTGTTCCGGCTGACCAGCGCGGCCGAGCACCCCTACGGGTCGGCCGTGTACGGCTCGCGCTACCAGGACCAGCGCGGGCCGACGCCGTCCCGGTCCTTCCGCAACTTCACCCGCGCGGAGACCCGCCGCCCGGCTCCCTGACGACGACGGGCGGCTCCGCGCCCGCCGTCCGCACCACGTCGTCCTCCCGCCGGGGCATCCAGCCGGGGACCTCGTCGTCGACGTAGCGCTGCCGGGTGACCAGCCAGCCGGTCGCCGTCAGCCCGGCGACGCCGGCGAGGACGACGACGAACATGCCGGTGTAGCCGCCGGTGCTGCCGCGCAGGACGCCGACCAGCAGCGGTCCGGCGCCCGCGAGCACGTATCCCCAGCCCTGGGTGACCGTGGACAGCGCGGCCGTGGTCTCGGGCGTCCGGGCGCGCAGCCCGATCAGGGTCAGGACCATGGCGAAGGTCCCCAGGCCGAGCGCCAGCAGGCACATCCACAACCACGGCGCCGCGGTCGGTGCCGCCCACAGGCCCACCCACCCGGCGACGTAGCAGGCCATGAAGGCCAGCAGCATCGGCCGCTGCAGGTGGGGACGCACGGTCAGCGCCGGCACCACCGCGTTCACCGGGACGACGACGGCGGTGTTGAGGGCGAGCAGCAGGCCGGCCGTGGCCGCGGACAGCCCCGAGTCGCGCAGGTACTGCGCCGACCAGCCGACGACGACGTAGGCCTGCGTGGCCTGCAGGCCGAAGAAGACCGCGAGCGCGATGGCGAGGGGGCTGCGGGCCAGCGAGCGCATCCGCACGACGGCGTGCGTGCCGCGGGAGGCCCCCGGCCGGACGGGGACCGCCAGCCACGGCAGCGCGGCGAGCACGGCGAGCAGCGCCCAGACGCCGAGCGCCCACCGCCAGCCGTCGGTCCCACCGGCTGCGGCGATCGGTGCGGCGGCCACCGAGGCGACCGCGCCGCCCACGGCCATGGCGGCGCTGTAGGCGCCGACGAGCAGGCCGGTGCGGGTGGGGAAGTACCGCTTGACCAGGCTGGGCAGCAGGACGTTGCCGAGGGCGCCACCGACCATGGCCAGGACGGTTCCGGCCAGGAAGAGCGCGAAGGAGCCGGCCAGCGCGCGGACGACCAGACCGGCGGCCATCGTCAGCAGCGCGCCGGCGAGCACGTGCCCGTCGCGGTAGCGGGCCGCCAGCGGCGGTCCGGCGAAGCCGATGGCCGCGAAGCAGAGCACCGGCATCGTCGTGATGAGGCCGGCCGCGCCGCTGGAGATGCCGAGACCGCGCTCGAGCTCCTCGAGCACCGGCCCGACGCTGTTCACCGCGGTCCGCAGGTTGAGCGCCGTGAGCACGATCGCCGTCCCCACGAGCCACAGCCCCCGGCGGGTGGCGGCCGGCCCTGCGGTGGTGGCGCGGTCGGCGGTGCGGGTCACCGGTCGATGGTCCTCCGCCCTCGGCCGGCGCGTGCCACCGGGTCCTTCGCCGCGCTAAGGAGTGCCGGTCCCGGACGTGCGACGGCGCGTGCCCCCGGAGAGGGGGCACGCGCCGTCGTCATCGCCCCCTGGGAGGGGTCCTTCCTCAGGCTTGCGGGCCGTGCTCCGTCGCGGCCGAGCCGGTGCCGGCCACGTCGTCGGCCTTGGTGCCGACGTCCGCGCCGGACTCGGTGCCCGGGGCGCCGGCCGGAGCCATGGAGCGGAGCAGGATCTGGCTGACGTCGAGGACCTCGACGTGCTCGCCCGCCTCGCCGTTCTGCTTCTTGGACGTGAGGGCGTCCGACAGCATGGTGATGCAGAACGGGCAGGCCGTGGAGATGACGTCCGGATCGAGGCCGAGGGCCTCCTCGGTGCGCTCCACGTTGATCCGCTTGCCGATCTTCTCCTCCATCCACATGCGGGCGCCTCCGGCGCCGCAGCAGAAGCCGCGGTCCTTGCAGCGGTGCATCTCCTGGGTGGCCAGGCCCTGGACGGAGTCGAGGATCTCCCGGGGCGGGGTGTAGACCTTGTTGTGCCGGCCCAGGAAGCACGGGTCGTGGTAGGTGATCTTCCGGTCCACCGGGGTGACCGGCGTGAGCCGGCCCTCCTCGATCAGCTGGCTGAGCAGCTGGGTGTGGTGCACGACCTCGTACTCGCCGCCCACCTGCGGGTACTCGCGGCCCAGCGAGTTGAAGCAGTGCGGGCAGGTCGTGACGATCTTGCGCATGCCGGGGACGCGGCCCTCGAACACGCCGTTGAGCGACTCCACGTTCTCCTGGGCCAGCATCTGGAACAGGAACTCGTTGCCCATGCGCCGGGCCGGGTCGCCCGAGCAGGTCTCACCCTCACCCATGACGGCGAACCGGACGCCGGCGGTGTGCAGCAGCTCGGCGACGGCCTTGGTGACCTTCTTGGCGCGGTCGTCGATGGCGCCGGCGCAGCCGACCCAGAAGAGGTACTCGACGTCGTAGTCGAGCGGGCCGTCGGCGACCTCGACCTCGAAGTCCATCTCCTTGATCCACTCGTTGCGGGTGCTCGGGCTGACGCCCCAGGGGTTCCCGCGGTTCTCCAGGTTGCGCATCATCACGCCGGCCTCGGAGGGGAAGCTGGACTCGATGAGCACCTGGTAGCGGCGCATGTCCTCGATGTGGTCGATGTGCTCGATGTCGACCGGGCACTGCTCGACGCAGGCGCCGCAGTTGGTGCAGCTCCACAGGACGTCGGGGTCGATGACCCCGCCCTCCTCGAGGGTGCCGACCAGCGGGCGGTGGGCCTGGGCGTCGTTCGTGCCCTCGATGCGCGCGTACCCCGACGCCCAGACCTGCTCGTCGCTGGGCTTGAGGACGTCGTAGTCCGGGGCGGTCTCGGCGGCGGTCTTCTCGCCGAGCAGGTACGGGGCCTTCGCGTAGAGGTGGTCCCGCAGGTCCATGATCACCATCTTGGGCGACAGGGGCTTGCCGGTGTTCCACGCCGGGCACTGGCTCTGGCACCGACCGCACTCCGTGCAGGTGGTGAAGTCGAGCATGCCCTTCCAGGTGAAGTCCTCGACCTTGCCGCGGCCGAAGACGTCGTCCTCGCCGGGGTCCTCGAAGTCGATCGGCTTGCCGTTGGAGGTCATCGGCAGCAGCGGACCGAGGGCCGGGGCGCCGGTGTCGCCGTCCCGCTTGAAGTAGATGTTGAAGAACGCGCTGAACCGGTGCCAGGCCACGCCCATGTTCAGGATCCGGCTGATGACCACGAGCCAGGTCAGCGACACCACGATCTTGATGAAGGCGACGATCGACAGCAGCGTGGGGCTGTCGGGGAGAACGGTCGCCAGCGCGCCCGAGATCGGGTGCGACCAGCCGGGGGCGTCGGTGAGGTCGGAGGAGATCTTGAGGGCGCGGATCAGCAGGATGCAGACGCCGACGGTGAGGACGATCCCCTCGACGAAGTAGCCGCGGCCCTCGTTCGACCCGGCGAAGCGGCTGCTGCGGCCCTGGCGGCGCGGGTGGTCGCGCTGGCGCCGGTAGATGAGGTAGAGGATCCCGAGGATCGTGCCCGCACCGATGAGGTCGGCGAACAGGTTCCAGATGCCCCACTCGCCGATGATCGGCAGGTGCCAGGCCGGGTTCCAGACCTCGCCGAACGCCTCGACCAGGGTGAGGAACAGGCCGTAGAACCCGAGGAAGACGAACCAGTGGGCGACACCGATGGCCGACCACTTGAGCATGCGGGTGTGGCCGAGCGACTCGACCACGAGGGTCTTCAGCCGCGGGCCGACCGGGCCGGAGCGGGTGCTGTCCGGCTGGCCGGTCCTGATGATCCGGACCATCGCCCGCACCGCCCGGTAGGCGAGCACGGACGCGACGATCAGGAACAGGACGCTGATCGTCCCCATGACGATCTGCAGCGGGCCTGTCATAGAGTGCTTCCCTCCCGGACGCCCGGCGGCGTCGGACGATCTCCGGTCCACCGGACGACGCCGAGGAAGGCCTCGCCGCCGCCCATCGGCCGTGTCCGGCCGGCGGCGGACCGCCACGGGCACCGCTGCCCGCACGCCTGCGCACGATAACGGCGCGCGCTCACGTTACTCGCCGGTAACCCCGATCGCCGCGCGGAGCGGAGGCCGGGGGGTGACGCCTCTCACCTGTCCGGCCGATGGTCGTCGCCGCGGTCGCTCCCCGCCACCCGGACCGCGGCCCGCGCCGCCGTCCCCCGCACCGCCGTCCGCCGCGCCGCCGTCCCCCGCACCGCGGTCCCCCGCACCGCCGTCCCTCGCACCGCCGTCCGCCGCACCGCCGTCCGCCATGGGGGAGCGCGCGGCGGCACTGCCGCGGTGCCGACTCGACGACCGTGCTGCGGCGCGGCGGTCGGGTCCGTCCGGCGGCACCGCCGCCGCACGGCGCCGGGCAGAGGCGCCGGTCAGAGGCGCCGGTCAGAGGCGCCGGTCAGAGGCGCCGCCCCCGTCGTGCAGCAGCAGCGCCGGCTCCGAGCGGGCAGGTCCGGTCATCGGCGGTAGCGGAGCCGGTCCTGCGGCCGAGGCGTCACGGTGAAGCGCCGGAGGGCCGGGCCGGGGCGGGAGGTCAGGTCGAGCAGCCGGGCCTCCGTCCGGGGCCAGCGCGAGTACAGGTCCGTGTCGGTGATCCGGACGACGCCGATGTCGAGCGACCGGAGGAGGTCCTCCCGCTCCTTCTCCTCCCAGAGCACCTGTGCCGGGGTCCGTCCCCGCCACGGCTCGGTGTACTTCACCTTCCCGTCGAACTCGACGGCGACCGCGGCGTCGTCGAACCAGGCGTCCACCACGGCCACGAGGCAGCCGTCGCTGCGGATCTCCACCTGCAGCTCGGGGTGCGGCAGACCCGCGCCGACGATGCGCAGCCGTCCCCGCGTCTCGAGCGGGGACTCCGCCCGTCCGACCGCGAGTGCTGCGGCGCGGCGCGCGCGCGGCCCGCCCGGCCATCGGGCTGCGGCCGACACCGCGGCATCGAGCTCGGATCCGGAAAGGGTCCGCAGGAGGAGGGCCGCGTCCATCGCGACGACGGCGTCGTCGAGACCGCCGTCGCGGGCGCAGTCGGCGAGCGTCCGGGCCGGGCTGGTGAGACGGAACGGCCCGCGGGTGCGGACCTCGTCGTCCGTCAGGGGTCCGCAGGTGACGCGGAACCCGCGACCGGTCCGCGTGTGCGTCGGGTCGGTCAGCCGGACCAGCGGATCGGCGTCCCGCCGGACCGGAAGACCCCACAGGCGGCACGCGGTGAGGTGGCTCAGCGCCGCAGTCGGCCGGTCGAGGGCGGCCAGGACGGCCACCGCGTCCAGCTCGTGGCGCCGGTCGGAGGTCTCCGCGGACGCCAACTCGTCGGCACCGACGTAGACCCCGCGGCGCAGTCGCGCCCACGCGCCCGAGGAGCACAGGCGCCGGACCTCGGCGTGGTCGTAGCCGGCCGCCCGGACGTCGGCGGCGGTGAAGACGCCGAGCCGGCGCTCGGCGGCGGCGCGGAGTGTGGGGTGCATGCGCGTCAGCGTCGGGGTGCGAGGCGCCCGGCGGACCGCTCGCGCTGCGGTTGTGGATCCGCCGCCGCCCGGTGGACGACCGGGTTCCGTGCGGGGTCGGCGAGCCGCTGCCGCGGTGTCGTCGCCGGTGCCGCGCTGCGGGGCGGCACCGGCCGCCGTCCGGCGGCACTGCCGCGGTGCAGCACTCCCGGGGGATCGACGGGTGGCGGACGGCGGACGGCGGGACGGTGGCGGGCGGGGTCGGGACGGTGGCGGGCGGACGGCGGGACGGTGGCGGGCGGGGTCGGGAACACGACGGGTCGACGTGCCGTTAGGGTGGGCAGGAAAGTTGAGCGGACCCGACGCAAGATGGTGTGCGGCGTCCCTCGACTGCCCCCGGAACGGCACCACCCACCCGCAGCACGGAAGAGAGGCCAGCTCCATGGCTCGAGCGGTCGGTATCGACCTCGGCACCACCAACTCCGTCGTCACCGTCCTCGAGGGCGGCGAGCCGACGGTCATCGCCAACTCCGAGGGCTCGCGGACCACGCCCTCGGTCGTGGCCTTCGCCAAGAACGGCGAGGTCCTGGTGGGCCAGTCGGCGAAGAACCAGGCGGTCACCAACGTCGACCGCACCATCCGCAGCGTCAAGCGCGAGATGGGCACGACCTGGAAGTCCGCCGACATCGACGGCAAGCAGTACACCCCGCAGGAGATCAGCGCCCGCGTCCTGCAGAAGCTCAAGCGGGACGCCGAGACCTACCTCGGCGAGCCGGTGACCGACGCCGTCATCACCGTGCCCGCCTACTTCGAGGACGCGCAGCGCCAGGCCACCAAGGAGGCCGGTGAGATCGCGGGCCTCAACGTCCTGCGCATCGTCAACGAGCCGACCGCCGCCGCGCTGGCCTACGGGCTCGACAAGGGCGAGACCGAGCAGACGATCCTCGTCTTCGACCTCGGTGGCGGCACCTTCGACGTCTCGCTGCTCGAGATCGGCGAGGGCGTCATCGAGGTGAAGGCCACCGCGGGTGACAACCACCTCGGCGGCGACGACTGGGACGAGCGCGTCGTCAAGCACCTGGTGCAGACGTTCAATGCCCAGAACGGCATCGACCTGTCCAAGGACAAGCTGGCCATGCAGCGGCTCCGCGAGGCCGCCGAGAAGGCCAAGATCGAGCTGTCGGGCGCCCAGTCCAGCAACGTCAACCTGCCCTACATCACCGCCGGGGCCGACGGCCCGCTGCACCTGGACGTCACGATCACCCGGGCGGAGTTCCAGCGGCTGACCCAGGACCTCCTCGACCGCGCCCGCGCGCCGTTCAACCAGGCGATCCGCGACGCCGGCATCTCCGTCGGCCAGATCGACCACGTCGTCCTGGTGGGTGGCTCGACCCGCATGCCCGCCGTCTCCGAGCTCGTCAAGGAGCTGACCGGCGGCAAGGAGCCCAACAAGGGCGTCAACCCCGACGAGGTCGTCGCCATCGGTGCCGCCCTGCAGGCCGGCGTCCTCAGGGGCGAGGTCAAGGACGTCCTGCTGCTCGACGTCACCCCGCTGTCCCTGGGCATCGAGACCAAGGGCGGGATCATGACCAAGCTCATCGAGCGCAACACCACGATCCCGACCAAGCGCTCCGAGATCTTCACGACGGCCGACGACAACCAGCCCTCCGTGCAGATCCAGGTCTTCCAGGGCGAGCGCGAGATGGCCATGTACAACAAGAAGCTCGGCATGTTCGAGCTGACCGGTCTGCCGCCGGCGCCCCGTGGTGTCCCGCAGATCGAGGTGGCCTTCGACATCGACGCCAACGGCATCGTGCACGTGTCGGCCAAGGACCTGGGCACGGGCAAGGAGCAGTCGATGACCATCACCGGCGGCTCGGCCCTCCCCAAGGAGGACATCGAGCGGATGATGCGCGACGCCGAGTCCCACGCCGAGGAGGACAAGCGCCGCCGCGAGGAGGCCGAGACGCGCAACCTGGCCGAGTCCCTGCAGTACCAGACCGAGAAGTTCCTGGCCGAGAACGGGGACAAGATCCCGGCCGACAAGAAGGAGGAGCTCGGCGAGGCGCTGACCGAGCTGCGCTCGGCCCTCGGCGGCTCGGACATCGCGGCGATCAAGGCGGCGCAGGAGAAGGTCGCCCGCATCTCGCAGGAGGTCGGCGGGGCGCTGTACGCGCAGCAGGCCGAGGCCGGCGCGGCCGGTGCCGGTGCCGGAGCCCCCGGCCCGGAGGCCGAGGCGCCGGGCGCGTCGTCGGGTGACGACGACGTCGTGGACGCCGAGATCGTCGACGAGGACGACACCCGCCGATGACCACGGGGGACGAGCAGCCGCGGGTCGTGATCCGTGACAAGCGGCGGATCGACCCCACCAGCGGCGCGGTGCGGGAGCCGGCCGGCGCGCAGCCGGCCGGCTCCCCGCCGGGCGGGCCCACCGCATCCACCAGACGTGCAGCAGGGGAGCAGATGAGCGAGAACGAGACGGCGGCCGCCCCGCCGGAGGAGCAGCAGGCGAGCGGGGGCGCGGACGGTGACCTCGCCCGTCAGCTCGCCGAGCGGACGGAGGACCTGCAGCGGGTCACCGCGGAGTACGCCAACTACCGGCGGCGCGTCGACCGCGACCGCACGCTGGTGGTCGACCAGGCTGCGGAGCGGTTCGCCGGCGGGCTGTTCCCGATCGTCGACGACATCGAGCGGGCGCGTGACCACGGCGACCTGACCGGCGCGTTCAAGGTGGTCGCCGACCGGGTCCTCGGGGTCCTCGACGGCCTGGGGGTCGAGGCGTTCGGGAAGAGCGGCGACCCGTTCGACCCGGCCCTGCACGAGGCCGTCATGCACGACACCTCCGCGCAGGTGGAGGTGCCGACCGCGACCACGGTGCTGCGGCAGGGGTTCCGCCGCGGCGACCGGGTGCTGCGCACCGCGATGGTGGCGGTCACCGAGCCCGAGCACCCGGCGCCCGCGGCCGAGCAGGCCGACGAGTCCGCGGCGGGCTCGCCGGCGTCGGACTGAGCGCGAGAGGGAACGGCATGGACGCGCCGAAGGTGTCCGGTTCCCCCACCGGAGGTGTGTCGATGAGCGCCCGAGGGCTCGTGTTCCCCACGGGAGGTGTGCGATGAGCACGCGGGACTTCATCGAGAAGGACTACTACGCCGCGCTGGGCGTCGCCCGGGACGCCGACGCGGCGGCGATCAAGAAGGCCTACCGCCAGCTCGCCCGTGACCTGCACCCGGACAAGAACCCGGGCAACGCGGAGGCGGAGGCGCGGTTCAAGGACGTCTCCGAGGCGTACGACGTGCTGTCCGATCCCAAGCGGCGGGCGGAGTACGACGAGGCGCGGCGGCTGTTCGGCGCCGGCGGTGCAGGTGCGCGGGCCGGGTTCCCCGGCGGCTTCCCCAACAACGCCGGCACCGGGCAGCCGTTCGACCTCGGGGACCTGTTCGGGGGCGGGGCCGGCGGCCGGGCGGGCGGTGCGGGTGGCCTCGGCGACCTGCTGGGCGGCCTGTTCGGCGGCGGGGCCACGCCGGGGAGCGCCCGCGCCCGCAGCCAGGCGGCCTCCGGTCCGGCCCGCGGTCAGGACGTCGAGACCGAGGCGACGCTCTCCTTCGACGAGGCCGTCCTCGGGGTGACGGTGCCGCTGCGGATGCAGAGCCCGGGCACCTGCCCGACCTGCGCCGGCAGCGGGGCGAAGCCCGGCACCTCGCCGCACACCTGCCCGGTGTGCCAGGGCGCCGGGGTGACCAGCCGCAGCCAGGGGGCCTTCGCCTTCTCCGAGCCGTGCCGCAACTGCCGCGGCAGCGGTTCGGTGGTCGACGACCCGTGCCCCACCTGCACCGGCAGCGGGGTGACGACGCAGACGCGCACGATCACCGTCCGCATCCCCGCCGGTGTCAAGGACGGTCAGCGGATCCGGCTGGCCGGCAAGGGTGCCCCGGGGCGGCGTGGAGGGCCGGCCGGTGACCTGTTCGTGGTCGTCCACGTGTCCGAGCACGAGCTGTTCGGCCGCTCCGGGAACGACCTGGCGCTGACCGTGCCGATCACCTTCGGCGAGGCCACCCTGGGCACGACCCTCACCGTGCCCACGCTCGACGGCAACGTGTCGCTGCGGGTGCCGGCCGGCACCGCGAGCGGGCAGACCCTGCGGGTGCGTGGCCGGGGCGTCCCGGGGAAGGGGCGGCCCGGTGACCTGCTGGTGACCGTCGAGGTCGCCGTCCCCAAGCGCGTGTCGCCCGCCGCCGAGCAGGCGATCAAGGCGCTCGAGGCCGAGCTCGGCGATCCGCGGCCGCGGATCACCGCCGCGGTCTCCGGCGGAGGTGCCCGGTGACCGTGCCGACCGACGGCTCCCGCGCCGGGGCGGGCCGCGCCGTCGCCGAGGACGCGCCGGTCTTCGTCATCTCCGTCGCCGCCGAGCTCGCGGGGATGCACGCGCAGACCCTCCGGCAGTACGACCGGCTGGGCCTGGTCCGGCCGGGGCGGACGGCGGGGGGCGGGCGGCGCTACAGCCCGCGCGACGTCGCGCTGCTGCGGGAGGTGCAGCGCCTGTCGCAGGAGGACGGCGTCAACCTCGCCGGGATCAAGCGGATCATCGAGCTGGAGTCGCAGGTGGAGGCGCTCCAGCAGCGCGTCCGCGAGCTGATCGACGAGCTGGAGGTGGCCGAGAGCCGCCGGATCGCCGCCGAGAGCGCGGCCCGTGCCGGCTACGGCGGCGATCCCGGCTACGGCGGGGCGCTGGTGCCCTGGCGACCCGCGACCTCTGCCCTGGTCGTCTGGCGCCCCCGGGAGCCGCGGTGAGCGCCGGGGACCCGGTGGGCAGGGACCGGCTCGTGGACACGCACGAGGCCTACGTCACCGTGGAGCGGGAGATCGGCCTGCTGCTGCGCCGGTCGCGGGCGATGTCCACGCGGCTCGCGCGGGAGATCCACCCCGACCTCGACGGGGCCGCCTACGGCCTGCTCGCGCTGCTGGCCGACGCCGGCCCGCTGCGCGCCGCCGACCTGGTGGTGCGCCTCGGGCTGGACAAGAGCACGGTGAGCCGGCAGGTCTCCTCGCTGGTCGACCTCGGGCTGGTCAGCCGCGAGGCCGACCCCACCGACGGTCGTGCGCAGGTGCTGACCCCCTCGCCGGAGGGGGCGGCGCGGCTGGCGCGCATCCGGGAGGCCAGGCGGGCCCGGTGGGAGGAGGACCTGTCCCACTGGCCGGTGGAGGACGTCGCCCGCCTCGGTGAGCTGCTGGGCCGCTTCAACCGCCTCGGCGAGGCGCAGGCGCGCACCGCGACCACGCTGTAGCCCTCCACATCCCCGACGCCCGGTCCCCGCCCAGCGGGGACCGGGCGTCGTCCGTCAGGGGGTGTGGCGCAGATCCCGCGCGGCTGTCGTTGCAGACAACAACCAACTAGGCGTATGGTTGCTGTCAGCAAGTACATGACGCGTGAGGACCCCCATGCCCACCACCCGCGAGACCCGGGACCGGCTCACCACCGGCCTCTCGCAGCTCATCCGTACCGGGCGTCACCTGGGTGTCCGCGCGGCGGACGCCCTGTACGGCGACCTCCCCTCCTCCGGCTGGGCCCTGCTGGTCCGGCTCGAGAGCGGGGGAGAGCAGCGGTGCAGCGGGCTGGCCACCGCCGCCGGCATCGACGTCTCGGTCGCCAGCCGCCAGGTGGCCGCCCTCGAGCGGGCCGGCCACGTCGAGCGGCGCCCCGATCCGGCGGACGGGCGCGCCACCCTCCTGCGGCTGAGCGACGCGGGAACCGTGGCGCTGACGACCACGCGCGCGCTGCGCACCGAGTGGGCGGCCTCGGCGCTGGGTGGCTGGGACGAGGACGACGCCGTCCTCCTCTCCGCGCTCGTCGAGCGCCTCGTCGACGACCTGGCGGCGGCCACCTGCCGTCCCGCGACCGTCCGGGTCGCCTCGTGACGACCGCACCCGCGCGTGCCGCCCTCCCCGCACCGACCGCACCCGTCCCGACCGGGAGAACCGTGACCAGCACCGTCGACGCACCGGCCCCCGTGGAGCAGCAGGGCCGGATGAGCCACCGCCAGATCCTCGAGGCGCTCTCGGGCATGTTGCTCGCGATGTTCGTGGCGTTCCTGTCCTCGACCGTGGTCACCAACGCCCTGCCCACGATCATCACCGACCTGCGGGGGTCGCAGAGCCAGTACACCTGGGTCGTCACCGCGACGTTGCTGGCCTCCACGGCCTCCACCCCGATCTGGGGCAAGCTCGCCGACCTGTTCAGCAAGAAGCTGCTGATCCAGCTGGCGATCGTCGTCTTCATCGCCGGGTCGATGCTCGCCGGGCTCGCGCAGTCGGTGGAGTCGCTCATCGCCTGGCGCGTCCTCCAGGGCCTGGGCCTCGGCGGCCTCCAGGCGCTGGTGCAGATCGCCATGGCGGCGATGATCAGCCCACGCGAGCGTGGCCGGTACGCCGGACTGCTCGGCGGCGTCATGGCGGTGGCCACGGTCGGCGGCCCGCTGCTGGGCGGGCTGCTGGTCGACACCAGCTGGCTGGGCTGGCGCTGGTGCTTCTACGTCGGCGTGCCCTTCGCAGCCGTCGCGCTGGTCCTGCTGCAGCGGACGCTGCACCTGCCGGTGACCAGGCGCGAGGTGCGCATCGACTACCTCGGCGCGGCGTTCCTCGCCGCCGGCGTCTCGACCCTGCTCATCTGGGTCACGCTCGCCGGCGATGCGTTCGCCTGGGCCTCGACCGAGACGGCGCTGTTCCTCACCGGCGGCGTGCTGGCCGTGGTGGCCTTCGTGGTGACCGAGCTGAGGGCGCGCGAGCCCGTCGTGCCGCTGCGGCTGTTCCGCGACCGCACCACCACGCTGGCGATCGTGGCGAGCATGGCCATCGGCGTGGCCATGTTCGGTTCGTCGGTCTTCCTGAGCCAGTACCTGCAGATCTCCCGCGGCTACTCGCCGACGGCGGCCGGCCTGCTGACCATCCCGATGGTCGCCGGGCTGCTGGTCTCCTCCACGGTGTCGGGCATCCTCATCACCCGGTACGGCCGGTGGAAGCGGTACCTGGTGGCCGGTTCGCTCACCGTCGTCGCCGGCTTCGGGCTGCTGGGCACGATCGACCACGAGACGGCGATGCCCCTGCTGGGCGTGTTCCTCTTCGTGCTCGGCACCGGGATCGGCATGACCATGCAGAACCTGGTGCTGGCGGTGCAGAACACCGTGGCCGCCCAGGACCTGGGCGCGGCGAGCTCGGCGGTGGCCTTCTTCCGCAGCCTGGGCGGCACGATCGGCGTCTCGGTCCTGGGTGCGGTCCTGAGCGCTCGCGTCGGCACGCTGATCACCGAGGGGCTGCCCCGGGGTGCCGGTGCTCCGGGCGACGTCGGGCTGGCCGACCTGGCCGACGCGCCACCGGCGATCCGCGAGCTGATCGCCGTCTCCTACGGGGACGCGACGGGCCGCATCTTCCTGGTCTCGGGCCTGGTCGCCGTGGTCGCCGCCGCGGCCGTCGTCCTCATCCGGGAGGTGGCCCTGCGGACGGAGAGCGGCGAGGAGCGGCTGCGCGCCGAGGCCCCGGCCCCGCAGGAGGCGGAGCCGGTCCTCGCCCGCTGACGGAGGGCCCCTCGCCCCCGACCGCTCCCGGCGGGCCCCTGCGACGGGGCCGCGACGGCCCGCGCCCCCGGAGGGGTGCGGGCCGTCGTCGCTCAGTCCAGCGTGGCCTCGAGGGTGATCTCGCCGACGCCGGCGAGCGCCTTGCTCACCGGGCACCCGGCCTTGGCGGCCTGGGCGGCCCGCTCGAAGCCGGCGGCGTCCAGTCCCTCGACCTCGCCGCGCACCGTGAGGTGGATCGTCGTGATGGTCGGCGCGCCGTCCTGCTGGCCGAGCGTCACCTCGGCGCCGATCTCCAGCGCCTGCGGGGTGCCGCCGGCCTTGCCGATCTCGCTGGACAGGGCCATCGCGAAGCACGACGAGTGCGCGGCGGCGATGAGCTCCTCGGGGCTGGTGGTGCCACCCGCCTCGTCGGCTGCGCGCTTGGGGAAGCTGACGTCGAAGGTCCCCGCCTTCGAGCTCGACAGCTCCACCTGGCCGGACCCCTCCTGCAGGGTGCCGTTCCAGGCCGTGCGGGCGCTACGAGAGGGCATGGCTCTCCTCCAGGGTCGGGCCGCCCGGTCCGGGCGGCGCTGACCCGGGCCCTACCCGGTCGGGCAGGGTGCAACCGGAGCCGTCAGGCGGGGCGCCCGGCCGTGCCGACCCGCTCGATGAGCGTCTCGAGCTGGGACTTCAGGGCGCCGAAGTCGTCGACGTCGAGCTCGAGGGCGCACAGCATGTCCTGGTTGATGGCCAGGCCGCGCTCGCGCAGCGCGCGCCCCTGCTCGGTGAGCGCGATCGCCACCGAGCGCTCGTCCTCCACCCGGCGGTGCCGGGTGACCAGGCCGGCCGCCGTGAGCCGCTTGAGCAGCGGGGAGAGGGTGCCGCTGTCGAGATTCAGCCGGGTGCCGAGCTGGCCCACCGTCTGGTTGTCCTCTTCCCACAGCAGCATCATCACGAGGTACTGGGGATAGGTCAGCCCGATGTCGTCGAGCTGCGGCCGGTACCGCGCCGTGAGGGCGCGCGACGCGGCGTAGAGGGCGAAGCACAGCTGGTCCTCGAGGAGGACGCTGGGGGCCGGCAGGCGCGTCATGACCGCGAGTCTACGGCCGAATTGCACTCTTCCTTTCTCGGCGCGGTCACGGATGCACTCCGGGGTGAGTCGTGCGTCACACCATGGGCGCGCCGGGCGGTGCAGCGGCTGGACGCGGCAGGGTTGAGCGGAACAGACTCAACCCTGAGTTCGTTGGAGCGATCGAACCGGCCGGGAACCCCGGCCTCGAACGCGGAAGGACCCCGCCCCCGATGGCGCAGAGCAAGCTCACCACCCGTTCGCAGGAGGCCGTCGCCGCCGCGCAGCGGCTGGCCGTCGACCGCGGCCAGGCCGCGCTGGAGCCCCTGCACCTGCTGGTCGCCCTCCTCGAGCAGACCGACGGCATCGCCGGCCCGCTGCTGCAGGCCACGGGTGCCGACCCGGCGGACGTCCGCGCCAAGGCCGAGGCCGCGGTGCGGCGGCTGCCCAGCGTCAGCGGCGCCACCGTGCCCGCCCCGTCGCCGTCCCGCGAGTTCCTGCGCACCCTGAACGCCGCCGGCGAGCAGGCGAGCGCCCTGGGCGACGAGTTCGTCTCCACCGAGCACCTGCTGGTCGGTCTCGCCGGCAGCGAGGGCGAGGCGGCCACCGTGCTCACCGGCGCGGGCGCGACGCGCGAGGCCCTGCTGGCCGCCTTCCGGACCGTCCGCGGCAACCGCAAGGTCACCACCCCCGACCCGGAGAGCACCTTCCAGGCCCTGGAGAAGTTCGCCGTCGACCTGACCGAGCGCGCCCGGGAGGGGAAGATCGACCCGGTCATCGGCCGGGACACCGAGATCCGCCGCGTGGTGCAGGTCCTGTCCCGGCGGACCAAGAACAACCCGGTCCTCATCGGTGAGCCCGGCGTCGGCAAGACGGCGATCGTCGAGGGGCTGGCCCAGCGGATCGTCGCCGGCGACGTCCCGGAGAGCCTCAAGGGCAAGCGCCTCATGGCGCTCGACCTGGGGGCGATGGTGGCCGGGGCGAAGTACCGCGGTGAGTTCGAGGAGCGGCTCAAGGCCGTCCTGCAGGAGATCACCGAGGCCGAGGGGCAGGTCGTCACGTTCATCGACGAGCTGCACACGATCGTCGGCGCCGGCGCGACCGGGGAGTCGGCGATGGACGCCGGCAACATGATCAAGCCCATGCTGGCGCGCGGCGAGCTGCGGATGGTCGGCGCGACGACGCTCGACGAGTACCGGGAGCACATCGAGAAGGACGCGGCGCTGGAGCGCCGCTTCCAGCAGGTGCTGGTCGGCGAGCCCTCCGTCGAGGACACGATCGGCATCCTGCGCGGGCTCAAGGAGCGGTACGAGGTGCACCACGGCGTGCGCATCACCGACGCCGCGATCGTCGCCGCCGCCGCGCTGTCGGACCGGTACGTCACGGCCCGGTTCCTGCCGGACAAGGCCATCGACCTGGTCGACGAGGCCGCGAGCCGGCTGCGGATGGAGATCGACAGCCGGCCGGTCGAGGTGGACGAGGTCGAGCGCGCCGTCCGCCGGCTGGAGATCGAGGAGATGGCGCTGGCCAAGGAGGACGACCCCTCCTCGGTCGAACGGCTGGCCGCCCTGCGTGCCGACCTCGCCGACCGCCGCCAGCAGCTCGACGAGCTCACCGCGCGCTGGCAGCAGGACAAGAACGCCATCGTCCGCATCCAGCAGATCAAGGAGGAGCTGGAGCGGGTCCGCACCGATGCCGAGCGTGCCGAGCGCGAGGGTGACCTGGCCCATGTCGCCGAGCTGCGCTACGGGCGCATCCCGCAGCTGGAGAAGGCCTTGACCGAGGCCGAGGCGTCGGTGGCCGCCCTCGCGCAGGGCGGAGCCGCGATGCTCAAGGAGGAGGTCGGCCCCGACGACATCGCCGACGTCGTCCAGGCCTGGACCGGCATCCCGGCCGGCCGGCTGCTCGAGGGCGAGACCCAGAAGCTGCTGCGCATGGAGGACGAGCTCGGCCGGCGGGTGGTCGGCCAGCCGGACGCCGTGCGGGCGGTCTCCGACGCCGTGCGCCGGGCGCGCTCCGGCGTCGCCGACCCCGACCGGCCGACCGGTTCGTTCCTCTTCCTCGGGCCCACCGGGGTGGGCAAGACCGAGCTGGCCAAGGCCCTGGCGGAGTTCCTGTTCGACGACGAGCGGGCGATGGTCCGCATCGACATGAGCGAGTACTCCGAGAAGCACTCGGTCGCGCGGCTGGTCGGCGCCCCGCCCGGCTACGTGGGCTACGAGGCCGGCGGCCAGCTCACCGAGGCGGTGCGGCGGCGTCCGTACACCGTCGTCCTGCTCGACGAGGTGGAGAAGGCCCACCCCGACGTCTTCGACGTGCTGCTCCAGGTGCTCGACGACGGCCGGCTCACCGACGGCCAGGGCCGCACGGTCGACTTCCGCAACACCATCCTGATCCTGACGTCGAACCTGGGCTCCCAGCTCATCGCCGACCAGTCGGTGCCCGAGGGGCAGCGCCGGGAGGCCGTGCTGGGCGTCGTGCGGGGGCACTTCAAGCCCGAGTTCCTCAACCGGCTGGACGACGTCGTGGTGTTCCGGGCGCTGGGCAGCGAGGAGCTGACCGGCATCGTCGACATCCAGGTCGACGTGCTGGCGCGGCGGCTGGCCGCCCGGCGGCTCACCCTGAGCGTCACCGACGCCGCGCGCGAGTGGCTGGCGCTCAACGGCTTCGACCCCGTGTACGGCGCCCGACCGCTGCGCCGGCTCGTGCAGTCGGCGATCGGCGACCAGCTCGCCCGGGCGCTGCTGGCCGGCGACATCCGCGACGGCGACCAGGTCCTCGTGGACGCGCCGGACGACCTGTCCGTCGAGGGGCTCGTCGTCCGCCGCGGCTGATGGAGGACCCCGTCCCCCCACCGGCTCCGGCCGCCGCCCCGGAGGGCGCCACGCCCGCCGGGGCGGCGGAACTCGGCGCCCCGGCCGGCCGTGGTCTTTGATCGGGGGAGCACACCGGCGCGGGTAGGGAGTGGACATGACGGCAGGACAGGAAGGTCCCGACCAGCAGGGCTGGCGGCAGCCGCCGCCGGGGCCGCCGGGGTACCCCGGCCAGCAGCCGCCGCAGGGGCCGCCGGGGTACCCCGGCCAGCAGCCCCCGTACGGCGGCTACGGGCCGGCGCCGTCGGCGCCGCCCGGCTGGGGCGGTCCGCCGCCCGAGCCGATGGAGCGGCCGACGACCGTCCGGGTCGGGATCGGTGCCTTCGTGGCCACGCTGGTCCTCGGCCTGGTCTCGGCCGTCGTGCAGTTCTCCGACACCGACGGGTTCATCGACGAGCTGCAGGCCCAGGACCCGTCGATCACCGAGGACGTCGCCCGCACGGCCCTGACCGTGGGCATCGTCCTCGGGCTGCTGATCGTGGCGCTGCAGGCGCTGTTCATCTGGTTCGCCTGGCAGGGGCGCAACTGGGCCCGCATCGTGCTGTTCGTCCTGGGCGGCCTCACGGTGGTGTTCGGGCTCGCCGGTCTCGGCGGCGGCACCGCCACGGGAGCCGACGGCTTCCTCACGTCCATGGCGGTCTTCTCGTGGTTCCTCACGCTCGTCGGCGTCGTCGCCCTGGCGCTGAAGCCCTCCTCGGACTGGTACCGGCACGAGACGCAGCGCCGCCGCGCGATGCGCTGAGCCCGGGACGGCGCGCGCTGAGCCCGGGATCGGCGCGCGCCGAGGCCTGGTCGGGAGGGGCCCGTCCGGGCATCGTGACCCAACCGTGATGAACCGAACGGGCCCCACCGGGCGAAGACCCTCCGTGACCACCCTCGAGCAGGCCCCTGCGCCCGCCGCCGACGACGCCCCCGCGGGGCGTCCCGGCCGGTGGGCGCGGCGCCTGCTCGCCGCGCTGGCCGGCCTGCTGGCCGCCGCCGTCGCGCTCGGCGTCGCGCAGCTGGTGTCGGCGGCCACCGGACCGTCGACGGCCCCCGTGGTCGCGGTCGGCGACACGGTCATCACCCTCGTGCCCGAGTCGGTGAAGCAGTTCGCCATCTCGACGTTCGGCGAGAACGACAAGATCGCGCTCGTCGCCGGCACCCTCGTGGTCGTCGCCCTCTACGCCCTGGTGGTCGGCGTGCTGGCGCTGCGGTGGCGCGTCGTGGGTGTGGTGGGTGTCGCGGTGTTCGGCGTCCTGGGCGCGTGGGCCGCGGCCAGCCGCCCCGCCGCCGAGACCCTCGCCTGGCTGCCCTCGGTCGCCGGCGCCGGTGCCGGCGTCCTCGCGCTGCTGCTCCTGCTGCGCCCGCTGACCGGAGCGCCGGTCCTCCCGCGCACCCGGCAGCCGGCGGACGCGTCGGCGGCGGTGGGGCGGCACGCGGACGAGACCGCGGTCGACCGCCTCCGCCAGGCGCTGGGCACCGCCGGCGACCGCAAGGGCCTGGACCGCCGCGGCTTCTTCCTCACCAGCGGCGCCGCCCTCGGCGTCGCCGCGGTGACCGGCGGCGGCGGGTACCTGCTGCAGCGCCGCTTCGACGTCAGCGGCGAGCGCGCCGACCTGACCCTGCCCGCGCCCGCGTCGCCGGCGCCCCCGCTGCCCGGCGGCGCCGATCTGTCCGGGACCGTCGAGGGCCTGACCCCGCTGGTCACCCGCAACGGCGACTTCTACCGGGTCGACACCGCCATCACCGTTCCGCAGATCAAGCCCTCGGACTACCGGCTCGAGCTGACCGGCTCGTTCGACTCCGCCTCGACGTACTCCCTGGCCGACCTGTACGGCCGCGACGACCTCGTCGAGCGGGACATCACGCTGACCTGCGTCTCCAACGAGGTCGGCGGGGGGCTGGCCGGGACCGCCCGGTGGCTCGGCGTCCCGCTGGGCACGTTCCTCCGCGAGAACGGCGTCTCCGGCGACTCCACCCAGCTGGTCTGCCGCTCCAGCGACGGCATGACGATCGGGGCGCCGACGCGCTCCGCGCTCGACGTCGAGGACGCGATGCTCGCCATCGGGATGAACGGCGAGCCGCTGCCCGTCGAGCACGGTTTCCCGGTGCGCATGATCATCCCGGGGCTCTACGGCTACGTGTCGGCCTGCAAGTGGCTGGTCGGCATCGAGGCGACGACGTTCGACGCCTTCGACGCCTACTGGGTCCAGCGGGAGTGGGCTCAGGAAGGACCGATCAAGGTCGCCTCCCGCATCGACACCCCGGCGCCGCTGCGGCGGTTCCCCGCCGGACGCCGGCCGATCGCCGGGGTCGCGTGGGCGCAGACCCGCGGCATCGGCCGGGTGGAGGTCCGCATCGACGACGGGGACTGGCTCGAGGCCGACCTCTCGCCCGAGGTCGACGCCGACGTGTGGCGCCAGTGGGTGCTGCCGCACGACTTCGCTCCCGGCAGCTACCAGCTCACCGTGCGGGCCACGACGGCCGACGGCGAGGTGCAGACCGCCGAGCGGGCCACGCCGTTCCCCTCGGGCGCGACCGGCCTGCACTCGATACGGGTGATCGCGACCTAGCCGTCCCGCCCGCACCACCCCAGGACCCGTCTCGGCCTCCCGGCCGCAGACGCCGTCCCCGACCCGTCCGTCGGGCCCGGGGAGAGCACCACCCGCCCCGCGGCGCCCGTGACCCCGGCGCCGCACAGGAAGAGATGGAGCACCTCGTGAAGCGCACCCTGACCCGCGGCGTGATGCTGGCGGCCGCCTCGACCCTCGCGCTCGGCATGGCCGCGTGCGGGGCCGACGACGCCGACGACACCGCCGCGGACACCGGCTCGACCGCGACCAGCACCCCCGCCGACGAGGGCATGACGAGCGCCCCCTCCTCCGACCCGGCCATGGCCGAGGAGCCCTTCGGTGCCGGGTGCACCGCGGTCCCGACCGAGGGCGAGGGCAGCTTCACCGGGATGGCCGACGACCCGGTGGCGACGGCGGCCGGCAACAACCCGGCCCTGTCCACGCTGGTCGAGGCGGTCGGCGTCGCCAACCTCGTCGACACGCTCAACAGCGCGCAGGACATCACGGTGCTGGCACCGGCGAACCCGGCGTTCGAGGCCATCCCGGCCGACCAGCTCCAGGCCGTCCTGGCCGACAACGCCCAGCTGACCGCGATCCTGACCCACCACGTCATCGAGGGCCGCATGGCGCCCGACGAGCTGGCCGGCACCCACACCACGCTCAACGGCGACGAGGTGACCATCGCCGGGTCCGGCGAGGCGTTCACGATCGACGGCACCGTCACCCAGACCCAGGCCTCGGTCATCTGCGGCAACGTGCAGACCTCCAACGCGACCGTCTACATCATCGACCAGGTCCTGGCGCCCGCCGCCTGAGCCCCGCCGCCAGAGCGAGGACCCCCACCGCTCGCACGCCCGCGGCGGGACCCTGCAGAGGCACGCAGCGGCCCGGCTCCCCTCGTGGGGGCCGGGCCGTCGTGCGTCCCGGCCGGTCGGCGACGAGGCGGAGCCGGGAGGAGCGCACGGCCGCACGGTCGTCCCTCAGTAGGGTCGGCCGCATGCACGAGGACCCCGTTCCCCCGCACCCCTCGTCCTTCGGGGCGGGCCCCCGGAACGGGGCCGGTCACCCCGATCGCGACCGGCTGCTCGAGCTCGTCGTCGACCTGGCGGTCGTGCACGGGAGGGTGACGCTCTCCTCCGGCCGCGAAGCCGACTGGTACATCGACATGCGCCGGCTGACCCTCCACCACGAGGGTGCCCCGCTCGTCGGCCGGGTCATGCGGCAGCTGACCGGCGACCTGCGCTACGACGTGGTCGGCGGCCTGACCCTGGGGGCCGACCCCGTGGCGACGGCGATGCTGCACGCCGCCGCCCAGGGCGAGGGTTTCCTCGACGCCTGCGTGGTCCGCAAGGCCGGCAAGGCGCACGGGCTCCAGCGGCGGATCGAGGGGCCGGACGTCGCCGGGCGCTCGGTGCTGGTCGTCGAGGACGTGTCCACCACCGGCAGCAGCCCGCTGACCGCCGTCGAGGCGCTGCGCGAGGCCGGGGCCGAGCCGATCGCCGTCGCCGTCGTCGTCGACCGGGGTGGCCGGGCGGCGGTCGAGGAGGCCGGGCTGGAGTACCGCGCCGCGTTCACCCTGGCCGATCTCGGCCTGGCGTAGCGGACCGCCGGTCCGGGCGACCGGCCGCCGTACCGTGTGTCCGTGACCACAGTGACCACGGCGTGGATCGCCGAGCTGGTCGACGCGCTCGGCGCCGGCAGCGTGCTCACCGACCCGGACGTCACCGCCTCCTACGCCCGCGACCAGGCCATGCTCGCCGAGGCGGGCACACCCGCCGCCGTGGTGTTCCCCCGCTGCACGGCCGACGTCGCCGCGGTCATGCGGATCGCGCACCGGCACGGCGTCCCGGTCGTCCCCCGAGGAGCGGGCTCGGGGCTCGCCGGCGCCAGCAACGCCGTCGACGGCGCCATCACGCTCGTCATGACCCGGATGGACGCCGTCCTCGAGGTGTCCCCGGCCGACCGGCTCGCCGTCGTCCAGCCGGGCGTGGTGAACAAGCAGCTGCGCGACGCCGTCGCCGGGCACGGGCTGTTCTACCCACCCGACCCCTCCAGCTACGACTGGTGCACGATCGGCGGCAACCTCTCCACCAACTCCGGCGGCCTGTGCTGCGTCAAGTACGGCGTCACGACCGACTACGTGCTGGGCCTGGAGCTCGTCCTCGCCGACGGCCGGGTGCTGCGCACCGGGCGCCGCACGGTCAAGGGCGTCGCCGGGTACGACTTGGCCCGGTTGTTCGTCGGCTCGGAGGGCACGCTGGGCGTGATCACCGAGGCCACCCTCGCCCTGCGCCCCGCGCCGCAGCGGCCGGTCACCCTGGCGGCCACGTTCGCCACCACCGCGCAGACCGGCCAGGTGGTGGAGCGGGTGGTGACCACCGGCCTGGTGCCCAGCCTGCTGGAGGTCATGGACAACACCTGCATCCGCGCCGTCGACGACCTGCTGCGCGCCGACCTCGACCGCGAGGCCCACGCGCTGCTGGTCGCCCAGTCCGACACCGGCGGGACCGCGGCCCTCGCCGAGATCGAGGCGCTCGCCGCCCTGTGCCGGGAGGCCGGTGCCGACCTCGTGCACACCACCGACGACCCGGCCGAGGGCGATCTGCTGCTCGCCGCCCGCCGGATGGCGCTGCCGGCGCTGGAGCAGCTGGGCAGCACGCTCATCGACGACGTCGCCGTCCCCCGCTCGGCGATCGCCACCTTCCTCGACGGCTGCGACGCGATCGCCGCCGGGCGGGCGCTGACCATCGGCGTCGTCGGGCACGCCGGGGACGGCAACATGCACCCGACCATCTGCTTCGACCCCGCCGACGCCGGCCAGCGCGAGCGGGCGTTCGCCGCCTTCGACGACATCCTGGAGCTGGGGCTCTCGCTGGGCGGCACGGTCACCGGGGAGCACGGCGTCGGCTCGCTCAAGGTCGACTGGCTGGAGCGGGAGGTCGGCCCGGTGTCGCTGGAGGTGCACCGCTCGATCAAGGACGCGCTGGACCCGACCGGCCTGCTCAACCCGGGCAAGGTGCTGCGTCGCCCGCCGGAGGGCCGCCTGACACGCTGAGCCGCATGAGAGCAGACCGCTTGCTCGTCGTCGGCGGGGACGCTGCCGGGATGTCCGCGGCGGCGCAGGCCCGTCGCCTGCGTCCCGAGCTGTGCATCACCGTGCTGGAGCAGGGCCCGGACGTGTCCTACTCCGCCTGCGGCATCCCCTACTGGATCGGCGACCTCGTGAGCGACCGCGACCGGCTGATCGCCCGGACCCCGGCGGACTTCGCCGCCCAGGACATCGACGTGCGGATGCGCACCCGCGCCGAGGCGATCGACCTCGCGGCGGGAACCGTGCGCACCTCGGATGGGGAGGTGCTCGGCTACGACCGGCTGGTGGTCGCCACCGGGGGCCGGCCCGCGCGTCCGCCGATCCCCGGCCTGGACGCCGCGGGCGTGCACGGCGTCCACCGGCTGGCCGACGGCGCCGACATCCGCGCCGCGATCGCCGCCGGGGCCCGCCGGGCCGTCGTCCTCGGCGGGGGGTACATCGGCCTGGAGATGGCCGAGGTCCTGCACGCGCGGGGGCTCGAGGTCACCGTGGTCCTCGCCGACCCGCTGCCGATGGCCCAGCTCGACGAGGACATGGGGGAGCGGGTGTGCGCGGCGATGGGGTCGATGGGCATCGACGTCCGTCCCGGGGAGCCGGTCCGCGAGGTGGAGACCGACGTCGACGGCGTCGCCCGTGCGGTGCGGACCGACGCGGGGGCCTACGACACCGACCTCGTCGTCCTCGGGCTGGGGATGGGGCCGGAGGCGGCGCTGGCCGCCGACGCCGGGCTGCAGCTGGGCAGCACCGGCGCGATCGAGGTGGACCGGACCCAGCGCAGCGTCTCCCACCCGGAGGTCTACGCCGCCGGTGACTGCTCCCAGACGTTCTCCCGCATCACCGGCGAGGCCGTGCACGTCGCGCTGGGCACGCACGCCAACAAGCAGGGCCGGGTGGCGGGGTCGGTGATCGGCGGGCGGCCGGCCCGCTTCGCCGGCGTCCTCGGGACCGCGCTCACCAAGGTGGGGGAGACCGAGATCGGCCTCACCGGGCTCGGCAGCGAGCACGCGGCGCGGGCCGGCTACGACGTCCGCACCGAGGTGGTCGAGGGGACCACCCGCGCCGGCTACTTCCCCGGCGCGGAGGAGATCACGGTCAAGCTGATCAGCGAGCGGGGGTCCGGGCTGCTGCTCGGCGCGCAGATCGTCGGCGGGCCGGGCAGCGGGAAGCGGATCGACGTCTTCGCCACGGCCATCTGGGCCGGCCTGACCGCCGAGGAGCTGGCCGGATCCGACCTGTCGTACGCGCCGCCGTTCTCGCCGACCTACGACCCGGTCCTGGTGGCGGCCCGGGTGTCCAGCCGGATCGAGCAGGGGTAAGGACCCCGGTGCCCCCCACGCCACGCTCCGCGCGGCGCGGGCCCCTGCACCGGGGCCGACGGCGCGGGCCCCTGCCACGGGGCCATGGGTGAGCGGGATACTGACCCGAGACGAGTGCGCAGTCGACGACGACAGGAGTGCCCCGCATGCCCATCGCGACCCCTGAGGTCTACGCCGACATGATCAGCCGGGCGAAGGAGGGCGGCTTCGCCTACCCGGCCATCAACTGCACCTCCTCGGAGACGATCAACGCGGCCCTGCGCGGGTTCGCCGACGCCGGCAGCGACGGGATCATCCAGTTCTCCACCGGGGGCGCCGAGTTCGGCTCGGGCACCCGGGTCAAGGACATGGTCACCGGCGCCGTGGCGCTCGCGGAGTTCGCCCACGTCGTCGCCGAGAAGTACCCGGTCAACGTGGCGCTGCACACCGACCACTGCCCCAAGGACAAGCTGGACTCCTACGTCCGCCCGCTCATCGCGCTGTCGCAGGACCGCGTCGACGCCGGCCAGGCCCCGCTGTTCCAGTCGCACATGTGGGACGGCTCGGCGGTCGACCTCGACGAGAACCTGTCCATCGCGGAGGAGCTGATCGCCCGGTGCGCCTCGGCCAAGATCGTGCTGGAGATCGAGATCGGCGTCGTCGGCGGTGAGGAGGACGGCGTCAGCCACGACATCAACGACAAGCTCTACACCGCCCCCGGCGACTACGTCGCCACCGCCAAGGCGCTGGGCCTCGGCGAGAAGGGCGTGTACCTGCTGGCCGCCACCTTCGGGAACGTCCACGGCGTCTACAAGCCCGGCAACGTCAAGCTGCGCCCGGAGATCCTCAAGCAGGGCCAGGAGGTCGTCACCGCCGAGCTGGGCCTGCCCGAGGGCAGCAAGCCGTTCAACTTCGTCTTCCACGGCGGTTCGGGCTCGCTGCAGGAGGAGATCCGCGAGGCGCTGTCCTACGGCGTGGTGAAGATGAACGTCGACACCGACACCCAGTACGCCTTCACCCGCCCGATCGCCGGGCACATGTTCACCAACTACGACGGCGTGCTGAAGGTCGACGGCGAGGTCGGCAACAAGAAGACCTACGACCCGCGCAGCTACCTCAAGGCGGCCGAGACGCACATGGCCGCCCGCGTCGTCCAGGCGTGCGAGGACCTGCTGTCGGCCGGCCAGTCCACGAGCGCATGACGCACTCCCACCTCAACCTGCTGGGCGAGCCGCCGGCGACCCTGCTGCCGGGCAACCCCGAGGCCGACCGCGAGCTGGCCGAGGGGGTCCCGGCCGCCGAGGTGGCCGCCCACCACCCGACGCACAGCGCCGCGTGGGCGGCGCTGGCCGAGGCGGCGATCGACTCCCCCGAGCGGCAGCTGCGCGACACGATCGAGGCCTACGCCTACGCCCGCACCGGCTACCACCGCGGGCTGGACGCGCTGCGCCGCAACGGCTGGAAGGGCTTCGGCCCGGTGCCGTGGGCGCACGAACCCAACCGCGGCTTCCTGCGCTGCGTCACGGTGCTGGCCCGGGCGGCCGAGGCGATCGGGGAGGCCGACGAGCACGACCGCTGCACCCAGCTGCTGCGCGACTGCGATCCCAGCCTCGCCCCCTAGGTCTCACCCTCCGTCATCTCGGCAGGCGGAACGGCTGGTCCGCCGTCACACTGCGTGTCCCAGGTGTCGTCCCGGCACCCCGACGCGAAGTGGGTGGGTCATGGCAACACTGCTCTGGATCCTCGCCGTCGTCCTCGTGATCGCCGGCATCGTCGCGATCGTGCGCGGTCAGCTCCTGTGGGGCATCGTGCTGATCGTGGTGGGGCTGCTGGTCGGCCCGGGCGGGGTGAGCATCTTCGCCTGAGCGGGCCGCCGGGCCGGGGTGGTGTCCCCGGCCCGGCGGCGTGCTCAGGACGCCGTCACCGTGCAGTGCTGCTGTCAGGTGGCACGGCGACGGCAGCGCTGTGGAGTGACGGCGGATGGCGCCGGCCGGCGATCAGCCGGTCCGCCGGAACCGTCGCGCGGAGGACACGTCGAAGCGCCGGGTGCCTGGGAGCGGATGGGCCAGCATCGCCTCCCGCCGCGCGAGAGCCGCCGGCCACCCGCGCCCCAGATCCGCGTCGGCGACCCGCCAGAAGCGGACACCGGCAGCGGTGAGCACCTCGGCTCGGCGCTTCTCCCGCCAGTGGGCCTCCTCGGTCGTGCGGCCGCGCCACGGGTCCCGGTACTCGACCCGGCCGTCGCACTCCATCGCGACGCCCGCGTCGGGCCACCACCCGTCGACCTCAGCGGTGACCCCGTCGGCGGTCAGGGTCACCTGCAGCCGCGGCTCTGGGACGCCGTCCGCCACGAGCCTCAGGCGGGTGCGGGTCTCCAGCGGGGACTCGGCGCCGTCGCGAGCCAGGTCCCGGACGCGGCGGGCAGCGGCGGCTCGCGCCATCCGACGACATCATCCACGGCAGTCCGGAGCTGGGCGGCGGTCAACCGGTCCTGCCACCGGGCGGCGTCGGCGACCACCACAGCGGCTTCGAGCGGCCAGGTGCGCGCCACGTCCGTGACGGTGCGGGCCAGCGACGTCACCGGCAGACCGGAGACCAGCTCGGTGGAGCTCGCCGGCAACGGCGCGCACGTCGCCTCGTAGCCAGATCCCCGCCGGTGCTGGTGGGGATCGGTCAGCGTCACGCACCCCTGCATGCTGCGGGGCGTCGGCAGGCCGTGGAGCACAGCGGCGGAGTAGCCGCTCAGGACCGTCGAGGGCCGATCCAGGGTGAGCAGCACGGCGGTCGCGTCGATCCGGTGCCGCGCGCCGGCCGACGCGGCGGCGGCCAGGGCGGATGCGGAGATGTGGGCACCTCGGCGCAGCCGCACCCACTCGCCGCGCGACACGAGGGTGCGCACCTCGCCGTCGCCGAACCCGGCTCGTCGCAGGTCCTGGGAACTGACGACGCCGTGCTGCCGGCCGGCCGCGGCGTCCAGGAGGAGATGCACGGGCACGACCCTGCTGCGCTCGGTCGCTGCGGCGGTCCCCTCTCCCGGATCTGTGGACAGCGGCAGTCCGTCCCCGACCACCCGCCGGTGTGCGGCTCCGCTCGCTGTCACGGTGCAGTGATGTCGGCAGGGCGTGGGGCGACGACACAGGTGGACGCTGACGGCGACGGCCGCAGCGGAGCCGGACAGCCGCGCGTCAGCGGTCGCCGAGCTCGGGGTGGGTCCGCCGGATCGTCGCCGTGAGCGCGGTCAGCTCGTCGTCGCCGGCCATGAGACGGGTCAGGCTGTCGGCGTCGACGTCCTCGCGGGTCAGGTGGCCGGCCACCTGACCGCTGGCGAGCAGCAGGAAGCTGTCGCCGACCAGGTGGGCGTAGCGCGGGTTGGCGGTGACGACGACGACCGCGAGCCCGCCGGCCCGCGCCGCGAGCAGCACCTGCCCCGCCTGGGTGGCCCCGGCCACGCTGCGGGGCGCGGTGGGCTCGTCGACCACGAGGGCGCGGGATCCGAAGTGCAGGGCGCGGGCGATCGCCAGCCCCTGGCGCTCCCCGGGACGCAGGGTGCTCGCCGGCCGGTCCGGGTCGACCCCGCCGAGCCCGACCCGCTCCAGCGCGCGCACGGCGGTGGCGCGCGCCGCGGCGACGTCGAGCCGGCGCAACGGCCACACGCCCACCGTGGGCTCGACCCCCATCGTGACGTTCCGCCACACCGACAGCAGCGGGGCGACGGCGAGGTCGTTCCAGACCGTCGCGATCCCGGCCGCCCGGGCGTCGCGCGGGGAGCGGAACCGTGCCGGCCGGCCGTCGAGCAGCAGCTCTCCCTCGTCGGGCCGGGTCAGGCCGGAGAGCACCGAGACCAGCGTCGACTTGCCCGAGCCGTTCTCCCCGAGGACGCACGTGATCGTGCCGGGCGCGAACGCCGCGCCGACCCGGGACAGCGCCGCGACGCTGCCGTACCGGACGGTCACCCGGCGCAGCTCCAGTGCCGCGGTGGTCCCGGCCGGCTCGGGCCGCACGGGGTCGCTCACGAGCGGGGCACCGAACGCAGCCGGGTGCGGACGGCGCCGCTGGCGAGGAGGGCCACCAGCAGCAGCACGCCGAGGAAGGCCTGGAACCACAGCGGGTCCCAGCCGGCGAGCGTGACCCCGAAGCGGACGACGGCGTAGAGCAGCGCGCCGACCGCGGTGCCGACGACGGACCCGTAGCCGCCGGTGAGCAGGCAGCCACCGATCACCGCGACGACGATGAACTCGACCGCCGGCATGAGCGAGGCATCGGCTTCGGCGCTCCCGATCCGCACGAGGGCCAGCGTGCCCACCAGCCAGCCGGCCGCCGCGGTGCTGCAGAAGAGGGCCACCGTGGTGCGCCGGACCGGGACACCGAGCTCCCGGGCGGCGCGCCGGGCCCCGCCCACGGCGAAGACGGCGTTGCCGAACCGGGTCCGCCACAGCGCCCAGGCCGCCAGCGCGGTGAGCGCCAGCCACCACAGGACCGACACGTGGAACGTCGCGCGGTCCCACTGCCAGGTGGCGTCGAAGACCGTGCGCGCCGAGGACCACCCCGGGGAGCGGTCCAGCCCCTGCAGCACCGTCGTCCCGGCGATCGCGCGGGTCCCGGCGAGCGCCACTCCCTGCAGGACGAGGTGAGCGGCCAGGGTGACCAGGAAGCTCGGCAGTCCTGTGCGCGCCACGAGCCACCCGTTGACCAGCCCCACGAGCAGGGAGGCGGCCAGCGAGGCCCCGAGCGCCGGCCAGATGCCCCAGCCCGCCTGGGTGACGAGCAGGCCGGTGCACAGCGCGCTGGCGCCGGCGACCATCCCGATCGACAGGTCGAAGTGGCCGGAGATCAGCAGCAGCCCGACGGCGAGGGCCCCGATGCCCAGCGGGGCCGCGCTGTTCAGCACGCCGGCCAGGCCTGCCACGCTGACCAGGCCCGGCGCCTGCAGCGCGAAGAAGACGGTGGCCGCGACCAGGCCGATCCAGGCGGCCGTGCTGGGCCGGGCCAGCGTCCGGTCGAGCAGGCGCCGGGGCGGGGTCCTGCTCCCCGCGGCCGGCCCGAATCCGGGCAGCGGACCGGCGGTCACGGGCGCGGGCGGCGGGACGACGGCAGCGGAGCCTCCTCGACTGCGGGGAGAAGGCACCAGTGTCCACGACCGCCGCTGGCCGCCACCGGGCCGGTCCGGCGCGGTCAGGGCTGCAGCCGCCAGCGGACGCGGTCGTCGGAGAACCAGGTCCACCGGGTGACCGGCCGGGGGTAGGGGACGCCGTCGCGGGTGACCCGGGCGGGATCGCAGGCGATCTGCAGGGCCCGGCCGCGGGTCAGGCTCGCCGGGCGCATCGGCAGCGTGGTGACCACGACGCGCATGGTGTCCACCGCCCGCCAGTCGGGTCGGGCGGTGATCCGCGTGATCATCCCGTCGGCCACCTTCGCGTCGTCGTGGTGGGCCTGGGCGCCGAAGCGGTGCCGGCGGAACATCCGGCCGGGGCGGCCGTCGTCGGCGTCCCCGGCCGGCTCGACCCGGCCGGAGTGCAGCAGGACGCCGCCGTGGTCGTCCCGGACCAGCGTCATCACCCGCTCGGGGCCGCCGGTGCCGATGCCCAGGTCGCGCGCCAGCCCGCGGGAGAGCTTGTCGTCGGCCGGGTCCCAGGAGACGACGACGTCGGCGGTGCGGGAGGCGGCGTTCAGCGCGGCCAGCACGCCGGCGAGGGCCGGGACCGGGCCGCGGACGAGCAGCGACGGCGCCTCCGGTGCGCCCGCGACGGCGGCGGAGGCGGGCGCCTCGTCGGGGGCGAGACCGCGCAGGTCCAACTCGAGCGGGGGCATGCGATTACCCTGCCACTGCCAGGCCGGTCATCACCGGTTCCGCAGTGTGAGGGGATCTACGAGCGATGCCGGCTGTCGTGCTGATCGGTGCCCAGTGGGGCGACGAGGGCAAGGGCAAGGCGACCGACCTGCTCGGTGGCCGCGTGCCCTACGTGGTCCGCTACCAGGGCGGCAACAACGCCGGCCACACGGTGATCACGCCGGACGGCGAGCGGTACGCGCTGCACCTGATCCCCTCGGGGATCCTCACGCCGGGCTGCACCCCGGTCATCGGGAACGGCGTCGTGGTCGACCCCGAGGTGCTGATCCGGGAGCTGACGGGACTGGAGGAGCGCGGGGTCGACACCTCGCGGCTGGTGATCTCCGCCGACGCGCACTTGATCATGCCCCACCACCGTGCCCTCGACAAGGTCACCGAGCGGTTCCTGGGCAAGCGGAAGATCGGCACCACCGGGCGCGGCATCGGGCCGGCGTACGGCGACAAGGTCGCCCGCACCGGCATCCGCGTGGCCGACCTGCTCGACCTGTCGATCCTGCGCCAGAAGCTCGAGGGCACGCTGCAGGAGAAGAACCAGGTCCTGGTCAAGGTCTACAACCGCCGGGCCATCGACGTCGACGAGGTCGTCGAGGAGTACGCGGGCTACGCCGAGCAGCTCAAGCAGCGGATCGCCGACACCCGGCTGATGCTCGGCCGGGCGCTGGACGCCGGCGAGTGGGTGCTGCTGGAGGGGTCGCAGGGGACCCTGCTGGACGTCGACCACGGCACGTATCCGTTCGTCACGTCGTCCAACCCGACCGCCGGCGGCGCGGCCGTGGGCAGCGGCATCGGACCCACCCGGATCTCCCGGGTGGTCGGCATCCTCAAGGCGTACACCACGCGCGTGGGCTCGGGCCCGTTCCCCACCGAGCTGTTCGACGCCAACGGGGAGTACCTGCGCAAGCACGGCGGCGAGGTCGGCGTGACCACCGGGCGGGATCGCCGCTGCGGCTGGTTCGACGCCGTCATCGCGCGGTACGCCAGCCGGGTCAACGGCATCACCGACTACTTCCTCACCAAGCTCGACGTCCTGTCCGGGCTGGAGACGGTGCCGATCTGCGTGGCCTACGAGATCGACGGCGTCCGGCACGACGAGATGCCGATGACGCAGACCGACTTCCACCACGCGACGCCGGTCTACGAGGAGATGCCGGGCTGGTTCGAGGACATCCGGCACTGCCGGAGCTTCGACGAGCTGCCGGCGAACGCGCGGGCCTACGTGCGCCGGGTGGAGGAGCTGGCCGGGGCGCGGGTGAGCGTGATCGGTGTCGGGCCCGGCCGCGACGAGAACGTCGTCCTGCACGACCTCATCGGCTGAGCGGAGTGCGGGAAGCGAGGAAACCTCGCCTCCTGCACTCCGCTCAGGCGGCGGCGGGGACCGCGGCGATCTCCTCGCGGACGGCGACGGCGACCTCGGGGGAGTCGGTGATCAGGCCGTCGACGCCCAGCCCGAGCAGCAGACGCGCCTCGCCGGCGGCGTCGCCGGGAGCGGCCGGGTCGTCGCCGAGCTGCAGGTGCCGCGGCAGGAAGAGGTTCTCGGCCCGCAGCGTCCACGGGACCACCGCCAGGCCGGCCTGGTGCGCCCGGGCGACGAGGTCGGTCACGCCGGTCAGGTACCCCTCGGCGTCGCGCGGCAGGATCCGGTGCCGGCTGGGCGCGATGCCCTGCGCGTAGGTGGAGATCCCGCGCAGCCCGGCGTTGGTGAGCAGCTGGTCGTCGTCGGGCACGTCGTCGACGAGCTGGTACATCGTCGGCCCGTCGTCCCCGAGCAGCGCGCGCAGGGCGCGCAGCCCGGGCGCGTCGAAGGACTGCACGATCACCGTGCCGTCGGGGGAGACGGCGTCCAGCCGGCGCAGCTCGGCGGCCACGAGCTCGGTCATGGGGAGGCCCTGCCCGGCTGACCAGGTCGGCTTCTTCAGCTCGGCCAGCACGCGGATCGGCCGCAGGGGGGTCGACCGGCGGCGGGCGATCTCGACGACCTCGGCCAGCGTGAGGATGCCGAACCGCCGGTCGTACGCGGTGTTGAGCGGGCGCATGTCCGGCATGCGCTCCATCGCCCGCAGCGTGCGGAGCTCGGCGAGGGTCAGGTCCTCGGCGAACCAGCCGGTGCGCTCCTTGTCCCCCACCACCCGGGTCGTGCGGCGGTCGGCGAACTCGGGTCGGACCGAGATGTCGGTGGTCCGGGAGAGCTCGTTCTCGTGGCGGACGACGAGCGCGCCGTCCCTGCTGACCACGACGTCGGGCTCGATCAGGTCGGCGCCGAGGTCGATGGCGAGCTCGTAGCTCGCGGCGGTGTGCTCCGGGCGGTAGGCCGGGGCGCCGCGGTGGCCGACGATCACGGGACGGGGGAAGCGGGTCGCAGGACTGGTTGCCTGCGACACGGTCGCGTGCATGACCCAAGGACACCCCACCCAGGTGGACGCGCGGCGAACGCCGCGCGGCGTTTCCCGCACGATTCGGCGGACGCGCTGGTCACGGCGCCGACCCACGGGGCGCGTGTGACGAAAGTCGCGTGTGGGCCCGGCCGTGCCCCCGTGCCGGCCCGCGGGAGCCGGACCTCGACCGGGCCCCGGGTGGAAATCCGGACGACAACGGCGGTGCGCCGGTCCACCATCGGGCGGCGTGGACGACCTCGCGCTGCTCGGATGGGACGACGCCCGGGCCGCCGACCTGCCCGCCGGCACCCGGCCGGCGCGGGTGGCCCGGATCGACCGCGGTCTGCTGACCGTGCTCGCGGCCGGCGGCGAACGGCGGGCGCACCCGGCGCCCGCGCTGCACGAGGGCACCGGCCCGGCGGTGGGCGACTGGGTGGCCCTGCGAGGCGACCTCGCGGTCGCGGTGCTGCCGCGGCGGACGGCGTTCGTGCGCACCGCGGCCGGCCGGACGTCCGCGCCCCAGGTCGTCGCCGCCGACCTGGACACGGTGCTGGTGGTCGATGCGCTGGACGGGCCCGTCCGGCTGCGGCGGATCGAGCGCTACCTCGCGGTGGCGTGGGGCAGCGGCGCCGAGCCGGTCGTCGTCCTCACCAAGGCCGACCTGTGCGACGACGTCCCGGCCGCCGTCGGCGAGGTCGCCGCGGCCGTCCTGGGGGTGGAGGTCGTCGCGGTGAGCGCGGTGACCGGTGCCGGCGTGGAGGCGGTCGGCGCGCTGCTGGGCCCGGGCCGGACGGGGGCGCTGGTCGGGCCCTCCGGCGTCGGGAAGTCCAGCCTGGTGAACGCGCTGGCCGGGGAGCCGCTCGTGGCGACCGGGGCGGTGCGCGCGGCCGACCGCCGCGGCCGGCACACGACGACGGCCCGGGAGCTGCACCGGCTGCCCAGTGGCGGGCTGCTGGTCGACACCCCCGGCATGCGCGAGCTCGCCCTGGCCGACGACGAGGGGGTCGACACCGCCTACGCCGACGTCGCCGAGCTGGCGCTCTCCTGCCGCTTCCGCGACTGCGGGCACCGCAGCGAACCGGGGTGCGCGGTCGTGGCCGCGGTCGAGGAGGGCCTCCTGGACGCCGGCCGGCTGTCCGGGTGGCGCAAGCTGCAGGCGGAGGCGCGCCGCCAGGCACTGCGGTCCGACGCCCGGGCCCGCGCCGCCGAGCACGCCCGGGTGCGGTCCCTGCACAAGGCCATGCGGGCGCAGCCCAACCGGCTGCGCTGACCGGCCGGCCACGCACCTCGGTAGGGTCGCCGTCCGTGCGCGTGCTCGTGATCGGCTCCGGTGCCCGGGAGCACGCCCTGTGCGTGGCTCTGCAGTCCGACCCCGCGGTGACCGCGCTGGGCTGCGCGCCGGGCAACGCGGGCACCCGCGCGATCGCCGAGCCGGCGGCGCTCGACGCGTCCGACCCCGTCGCGATCGCGGCGCTGGCCGCGGGCTGGCGCGCCGACCTCGTCGTGATCGGGCCCGAGGTGCCGCTGGTCGCCGGCGCCGCCGACGCCGTACGCGAGGCGGGCATCGCCTGCTTCGGCCCCTCGGCGCAGGCCGCGCAGCTGGAGGGCAGCAAGTTCTTCGCCAAGCACGTCATGGCGGCGGCGGGGGTGCCCACCGCCCGGTCGTGGCCCGTCGGCGGGCCGGCCGAGCTGCAGACGGCGCTCGACGAGGCCGGCGCGCTGGCGCCCGGGTCCCCGTACGTGGTGAAGGACGACGGCCTCGCGGCCGGCAAGGGCGTCGTCGTCACCGCCGACCGCGACGCCGCGCTCGCCCACGGGCGGGCGGTGCTGGAGGCCGGCGGCGCCGTCCTCGTGGAGGAGTACCTGGACGGCCCGGAGGTGTCGCTGTTCGCCGTCACCGACGGGACGACGGTGCTCCCGCTGCTGCCGGCCCAGGACCACAAGCGGCGCGACGACGGTGACGCCGGCCCCAACACCGGCGGCATGGGGGCCTACGCACCGCTGCCCTGGGCGCCGCCGGGCCTGGTGGAGGAGGTGCTGGACACGGTGCTGCAGCCGACCGTCGAGGAGATGGCCCGCCGCGGGGAGCGGTTCTCCGGGCTCCTGTACGCCGGTCTCGCGCTGACCTCCCGCGGCGTGCGCGTCGTCGAGTTCAACGCCCGCTTCGGGGATCCGGAGACGCAGGTCGTGCTGCCGCTGCTGGAGACGCCGCTGGCCGGGCTGCTGCACGCCGCTGCCACGGGCACGCTCGCGGGCCACCCGCCGCTGCGCTGGTCCGACGGCGCCGCGGTGACCGTCGTCGTCGCCGCCGAGGGGTACCCGGAGCGGCCGCGCACCGGGGACCCGGTCACCGGCGCCGACGCCGAGGGTGTGCTGCACGCCGGCACCGCGGTCGGCGCCGACGGGGCCGTCCGCTCGGCCGGCGGTCGCGTCCTCGCCGTCACCGCGACCGGATCGGACCTCGCCGCGGCCCGCCGGGCCGCCTACGAGCGGGTCGCCGGGGTGCGGCTGGCCGGCGCGCACTGGCGCAGCGACATCGCGCTGGCCGCGGTCGAGGGCCGCATCACCGTCCCGTAGCCCAGCCGTCGGCCGTCAGCCGCGGACGCCGACGGCCGGCCGGGCGCGGTCGGGCCGCGGCTCGGGCGGGCGGGGGCCCTCGTGCCGCCGCGCCAGGTAGGTGCCCGCGACGTTGGCGCAGGCGACCACCGGCACCGCGATGAGGGCGCCGAAGATCCCGGCGATGAGCAGGCCGGCCGCGATGGCGAGCACCACGGCCAGCGGGTGCACGTGCACCGCCCGGCCCAGCAGCAGGGGCTGCAGCACGTGCCCCTCCAGCTGCATCACCAGCACCACGATCGCCAGGGCGATCAGCGCCTTGATCGGGCCCACCGACACCAGCGCGACCAGCACCGCGACCGAGCCGGCGAGGAACGAGCCGATGATCGGGATGAACGCCCCGAGGAACACCAGCGCCGCCAGCGGGACGACCAGCGGCACGCCGAGGATCGCCAGGCCGATGCCGATGCCCACCGCGTCGACCAGGGCAACCACCACGGTCGCGCGGACGTAGGAGATCAGCGTCCGCCAGGCCCGGCGCGCGGCCTCGTCCAGGAAGGCGCGGGCGTCGCGGGGGAACAGCCCGACCATCCACAGCCAGATCGAGCGGCCGTCCTTGAGGAAGAAGAACAGCGTGAACAGCGCGAGGACGAAGCCGGTGAGGACCTCGCCCACCGTCACCGCGGTGTCGATGGCGCCGGAGGCGATCTGCTCCTGGTTGCCGGCGAAGAAGTCCTGCGCCTGCGCCAGTGCCTGGTCCAACTGGGTCTCGGTCACCGGGAAGGTGTCGACGACGAAGTTGCGCACCTGCTCGAGCCCCGCGGACACCTGCGCCGACAGGTCCTCGAAGCCGGCGAGGAACCGCTCGACGACCAGCGTGATGATGCCGGCGACGACACCCAGGCCGACCAGCAGCATGGCGAACGCCGCGAGCGCCCGCGGCCACCCGTGCCGGACCAGCGCGGCGGCGCCGGGCTGCAGCAGCGCGGCCAGGAGCAGCGCGACGATCACCGGGACCACGACGACGGCGACGTAGGCCGCGGCGTACAGCAGCACGTACCCGCCGACGAGGACCACGATCAACCGCCACGACCAGGAGGCAGCGGTCCGCAACGCGCTGGGCACGCTCGCCTCGCCCACCGGGCGCCGCGGCTGGGCCCGGCGGCGGGAGCCCCCGGCCGGCGGGCCGCTCACCCCGCCGGGGCCGATGGCGCCGTCCAGGTCCGGGGCACCGGGCTCGGGGCTGCCGAGCGGGGGACGGGTCGCGCCGGCGGGCGCATCCCCCTCCGCCAGGGGGACGTCGTACGCGTCGTCCTCGTCGTCCTGCACCAGGATGGAGCGGTCCTCGTCGCGCCGGTGCCACCCGTGCGGGTCGGCCTCGGCGGCGGCGCGGATCCGCGCGCGGGCCCGGTCGACCAGCGCATTCGCCCGTCGCAGCATGGTGTCCTCCCATCCGGCCGACAGGCGGCTCCATGATCACGTTAGCGCTGCGGAAGACTGTCGCCGTGCTGCGACGAGCTGACCGGATGCGGGCGGTACCCGCATGATCGACCGCTACACGCTCCCCGCCATGGGCCGGGTCTGGAGCGACGAGCACAAGTACGAGCTCTGGTGCCGGGTGGAGACCCTGGTCCTGGAGGCGCACGCCGCCGCCGGCCGGGTGCCGGCCGACGTCGTCGAGCCGGTGCGCAACGCGCCGCCGCCGAGCGCGGCCCGCGTCGCCGAGATCGAGGAGACGACGCAGCACGACGTCATCGCCTTCCTCTCCGCCTGGGCCGACAACACCGAGCCCCGCTCGGCCGCGGCCTACGTGCACCACGGCATGACGTCGTCGGACCTGCTCGACACCGCGCTGGCGGTGCAGCTCACCGAGGCCACCGACCTCCTGCTGGCCCGCATGGACCGCTTCGTGGCCGTCCTGCGCGACCACGCCCTGGCCCACCGGGAGACGATCAAGGTCGGCCGCACGCACGGCGTGCACGCCGAGCCGGACGTGTGGGGGCACCGGGTCGCCGACATCGCGTTCGCCGCCGCCCGGTCCCGCGACCGGCTGCGGGCGGCCCGCGACCGGGTGGGTGTCGTCGCCATCTCCGGCGCGGTGGGCACCTACTCGCTCATCGACCCCGCCGTGGAGACGGCGGTCGCCGAGGCGCTGGGGCTGACGGCGGCCGACGCCTCCACCCAGGTGGTGCTGCGCGACTCGATCAGCGAGTGGGTCGCGGCGCTGGCGATCATCGCGACCGTCTGCGAGACCGTCGCGCTCGAGGTCCGGCACGGCCAGCGCACCGAGGTGCGGGAGCTGTCGGAGGCGTTCGGCTCGGGCCAGAAGGGCTCCAGCGCGATGCCGCACAAGAAGAACCCCATCCGCTCGGAGCGGATCGCCGGGCTCGCGCGCGTGGTGCGCGCCGCCGTCGTCCCGGTGATGGAGGGGATCCCGCTGTGGCACGAGCGGGACATCTCGCACAGCTCGACCGAGCGGGTGTTCCTGCCCGACGCGGCGATCACCACCGACTACCTGCTGCACCTGACCACCGGTCTGGTGGAGAACCTCGTCGTCGACGTGCAGCGGATGCGCGACAACCTCGACCTGACCGGCGGGCTGATCTACACGTCCTCGGTGCTGCTGGAGGTCGTGGAGAGCGGGCTGTCCCGGGAGGACGCCTACGCGCTCGTGCAGGGCGCGGCCATGGAGACGTGGAACACCGGGACCCCGTTCCGCGAGACCCTGCGCGCCCGCGCCGGCACCGCAGGGGTCGCGCTCGACGAGGCGCGGCTGGACGAGATCTGCCGGCCCGAGCGCTACGTCGAGCAGCTCGGCCCGCTGTTCGACCGCGTCGCGGCGCTGAGCTGATGCTGGACCTGCCGCTCGTCGCCCGCGGCAAGGTGCGCGAGGTCTACGACGCCGGCTCCGACCGGCTGCTGCTCGTCGCCTCCGACCGCATCTCGGCCTACGACCACGTGCTGCCGACGCCGATCCCGGACAAGGGCCGGGTGCTCACGGCGCTGAGCGTGTGGTGGTTCGAGCAGCTGGCGCCGGTGCTGGCGCAGTCCGGTGCCGGGCACCACCTGGTGTCGGCGACGGACGTGCCCGCGGAGGTCGCGGGCCGGGCGATGCTCGTGCGGCGGCTGTCGATGCTGCCGGTCGAGTGCGTGGCCCGCGGCTACCTGTCCGGCTCGGGCACGGCGGAGTACGGCCGGACCGGCTCGATCCGCGACGTCGCCCTCCCCGCCGGGCTGGTCGAGGGCTCGCGGCTGCCCGAGCCGGTCTTCACGCCGTCCACCAAGGCCGAGCTGGGGGAGCACGACGAGGCGATCGACTTCGCCACCGTCGTCTCGCTGGTGGGTCCCGACCGGGCCGGGGAGCTGCGCGAGCTGACCCTGGCGCTGTACCGGCGGGGCGCGGAGATCGCGCTCGAGGCCGGGATCGTGCTGGCCGACACCAAGTTCGAGTTCGGGCTCTCCTCCGAGGGACGGCTGACCCTCGGCGACGAGGTGCTCACCCCCGACTCCTCGCGCTTCTGGCCGGCGATCACCTGGTCGCCCGGCGCCGTCCAGCCCTCCTACGACAAGCAGTTCGTGCGCGACTGGCTGACGTCGTCGGGATGGGACCGCGTCTCCCCTCCGCCGCAGCTCCCGGACGACGTGGTGGCCGCGACCCGCGAGCGCTACGTCACCGCCTACGAGAAGCTCACCGGCCGGCGCTTCGGCTGACTCCTTCGCTTCCACAGCGGTCGTCCGCGCCGAGTGCGACGAACTCGTGGTCATCGGCACCGCATGGCCACGAGTTCGTCGCACTCGGCAGGGCTGTGGACGACGCGAGCGGCATCAGGCCGCATCTCGGCAGGCTCCGCCGATGCCCACCCCACAGGTTCCGCCGCGGGTCCGCCGTCCCACCGATCGCCGTCGTGCCCGACGGGACGGCATCAGCGACTGGCAGCTGCGGCACCCCGACACGGTCCGCAGCTCACGGGACACCTACCTCCCGCGAGAGGTGGCTGCCGACCTGCGCGGGCGCATCGCGGCGGTGCTCCTGGGGGCGCCGCCGGAGGCCGTGGTCAGCCACCTGACCGCCGCGACGCTGTGGGGACTGGCGGTACCGCTGGTGGCCGACGACCCGCGCGTCCACCTGACCGTGCCGCCGGGTCGACGGGTGCGGTCACGGGCGGACCGCAGGATCCACTGCACCCGGCTGCTGCCGGAGCACTCGGTGCGGCGCAAGGGCGTTCCCGTCACCTCGCTGGAGCGCACCTGGCTGGACCTCGCCAGCTGCCTCACCGCGCCGTCGTTGCTCGCGGTCACCGACCAGCTCTTGCGACGCGGGGTCCGGGTGGCGACGCTGGAGCGTCTGCTCGACTCGGCGGCCGGCGCCCGTGGGTTGCGGACCGCCCGTCGCGTCCTGCCGGTCGCCGACGGCGATGCCGGGTCGCCGATGGAGTCGGTGCTGCGCTGGGTCCTGCACGAGGCAGGACTGCCACGCCCGGTGCTCCAGCACGTCGTCCTCGACGTCAGCGGGGAGCGCGTCGGGGCTGTCGACCTGGCCTGGCCCGAGCAGCGGGTCATGGTGGAGTTCGACGGCGAGGTGCACCGCGACCGGCGGACCTTCGTGGTCGACCTGCGGCGCCAGAACGGGCTGGTCCTCGCCGGATGGACAGTGCTGCGCTTCAGCTCTGCCGACGTGCTCGGCCGGCCGGCCTGGGTGGTGGCGGTGATCCGTGCGGCCCTGGCCCGGTCCTGAGCCATCGAGTGCGACGAACTCGTGGTCGTCGGGCCTCGATGGCCACGACTTCGTCGCACTCGGAGGGCTACCCACCGGCGGTCGGGACGCTGCGGAGCGCCGGGTAGGCTCGGGAACCGTGCCGCGGGTGGTCGTCGACGTCGTCCTCAAGCCGGAGATCTCCGACCCCCAGGGCCAGGCGGTGCTCGGCGCCCTCGGCCGGCTGGGCCACAGCGGGGTGACCGGCGTCCGCCAGGGCAAGCACTTCGTCCTCGAGGTCGAGGGCACGCCCGACGAGGCCGAGCTCCGCGAGATCGCCGAGAACCTGCTCGCCAACCCCGTCATCGAGGACGTCGAGCTGCACCTCCCGACCGACTGAGGAATCCCCCTTGCGCATCGGTGTCATCACCTTCCCGGGCTCCCTGGACGACGTCGACGCCGCCCGCGCGGTCCGGCTGGCCGGCGGGGAGCCCGTCGCGCTGTGGCACGGCGACCACGACCTGAAGGACGTCGACGCCGTCGTCCTCCCCGGGGGCTTCTCCTACGGCGACTACCTGCGCGCCGGCGCCATCGCCGCCCGCTCGCCGCTGATGCAGGACGTCGTCGCCGCGGCGGGCAGGGGCCTGCCCGTGCTCGGCATCTGCAACGGCTTCCAGGTGCTGTGCGAGTCGGGCCTGCTGCCCGGTGCCCTGCACCGCAACGCGCACCTGCACTTCCGCAACCGCGACCAGCAGCTGCGCATCGAGCGCGCCGACACCGCCTGGACCTCGTCCTACGCGCCGGGGCAGACGATCGTCGTCCCGGTGAAGAACGGCGAGGGACGCTACGTCGCCGCGCCCGCCGACCTCGAGCGGCTGGAGGGCGAGGGCCGGGTCGCCGTCCGCTACGTCGGCGGCAACCCCAACGGCAGCCTCCGCGACATCGCGGGCGTGACCAGCGAGAACGGGCGCGTCGTCGGGCTCATGCCGCACCCGGAGCATGCCGTCGAGGAGCTGACCGGTCCGAGCACCGACGGCCTGGGCTTCTTCACCAGCGTCCTGAAGGCGGTCGTCAGCGCATGAGCGAGTCCGCCACCGCGGGGCTCTCCGACCTCGACACCGGCCTGGGCCGGCTGGCGAACCGGCTCGACACCGTCGAGCTGGCCGCCGGCACGCCGGACGACGAGCAGCCCTACGCCGAGCTGGGCCTGAAGCCCGACGAGTACGCCCGCATCCGCGAGATCCTCGGCCGACGGCCCACCACCGCCGAGCTGGCCATGTACTCGGTCATGTGGAGCGAGCACTGCTCCTACAAGAGCTCCAAGGTGCACCTGCGCCGCTTCGGCGACCTGCCGCGCAGCGACGCGCTGCTGGTCGGCATCGGCGAGAACGCCGGCGTGGTCGACGTCGGCGACGGCTACGCGGTCACCTTCAAGGTCGAGTCGCACAACCACCCGAGCTACGTCGAGCCCTACCAGGGCGCGGCCACGGGTGTGGGCGGCATCGTCCGCGACATCCTCACCATGGGCGCCCGGCCGGTCGCCGTGATGGACTCGCTGCGGTTCGGCCGCGCCGATGCCGCCGACACCGCCCGCGTGCTGCCCGGCGTCGTGGCCGGCGTCGGCGGGTACGGCAACTGCCTGGGCCTGCCCAACATCGGCGGCGAGCTGCTGTTCGACGACTGCTACGCGGGGAACCCCCTGGTCAACGCGCTGTGCGTCGGCGTCATGCGGCACGAGGACGTGCACCTGGCCAAGGCCGAGGGCGTCGGCAACAAGGTGATCCTGTTCGGCGCCCGCACCGGCGGTGACGGCATCGGCGGGGTCAGCGTGCTCGCGTCGGAGACCTTCGATGCCGAGGGCCCGGCCAAGCGCCCGAGCGTCCAGGTGGGCGACCCGTTCACCGAGAAGCTGCTCATCGAGGCGTGCCTGGAGATCTTCGCCGCCGACCTGGTCACCGGCATCCAGGACCTCGGCGGCGCCGGCCTGTCCTGCGCCACCTCCGAGCTGGCCAGCGCCGGCACCGGCGGCATGCACGTCGACCTCGACCGGGTGCCGCTGCGCGACTCGACGCTCACCCCGGCCGAGATCCTGATGAGCGAGTCGCAGGAGCGCATGTGCGCGATCGTCGAGCCGGGCAAGGTCGACGCGTTCCTCGCCGTCTGCCGGAAGTGGGACGTGCTGGCCGCGGTCATCGGGGAGGTCACCGACGGCGACCGGCTGACCGTCGACTGGCACGGCGAGCGGATCGTCGACGTCCCGCCGCGGACGGTCGCCCACGAGGGCCCGGTGTACGAGCGGCCGACGGCGCGCCCGGCCGACCTCGACGCCCTGCGTGCCGACGACGCCGCCCGGCTGCCGCGGCCGGGCACCCCGGAGGAGCTGCAGGCGCACTGGCTCGCCGTCGTCGCCAGCCCCGACGGCGCCGACAAGAGCTGGGTCACCGAGCAGTACGACCGCTACGTGCGCGGCAACACCGTCCTGGCCCAGCCCGAGGACGCCGGCGTCGTCCGCATCGACGAGGAGTCGCACCGCGGCGTCGCCCTGGCGCTGGACGGCAATGCCCGGTTCGCCCGCCTGGACCCCTACGCCGGCGCGCAGCTCAACCTCGCCGAGGCCTACCGCAACGTGGCGGTGAGCGGAGCGACCCCGCTGGCCGTCACCAACTGCCTCAACTTCGGCTCACCGGAGAACCCCGAGGTGATGTGGCAGTTCGCCGAGGCCGTGCGCGGCCTGGCCGACGCCTGCCGGACGCTGGGGCTGCCGGTCACCGGAGGCAACGTCAGCCTCTACAACCAGACCGGCGACGTCGCGATCAACCCGACACCGGTGATCGGCGTGCTGGGCGTGCACGACGACGTCCGCCGCCGGGTGCCCACCGGCTGGCGCGCCGCCGGGGAGACGGTCCTGCTGCTCGGCACCACCCGGGAGGAGCTCGGCGGCTCGGCCTGGGCGTCGGTCGTGCACGGCCACCTCGGCGGCCGCCCGCCCGCGGTCGACCTCGAGGCCGAGCGGGCACTGGGCGAGGTGCTGGCCGCGCTGTCCCGCGAGGGGCAGGTGACCGCCGCCCACGACCTCGCCGACGGCGGGCTGGCCCAGGCCCTCGCCGAGTCGGCGCTGCGCTACGGCGTCGGTGCCCGGCTGGGCCTGGACGGCGACCCGTTCGTCGCGCTGTTCAGCGAGTCCGCGGCGCGCGCCCTGGTCACCACGACCGACCCGGACGCCGTCCGCGCCACCGCGCGGTGGGCGGGCGTGCAGGTCACCGAGCTGGGCACCACCGGCGGGGACGCGCTCGCCGTCGAGGGGCTGCCCGAGCTGCCGCTGGCCGAGCTGCGCGCTGCCTGGAGCGCCACGCTGCCCGCGCTGTTCGGCTCGCCCGAGGACGCCGTCGGCACCGTCCCGGCCGGGACGGTCCCCACCAGCTGATGGCGGGCACGGCCCCCATCCCCGCCGAGGAGCTGCGCGCCGCCGTCGACGCCGTCCGCCCCTGGCTGGCCGGCGAGGCCGAGCAGCCGCCGCGGTCCGTGCTGAGCGCGGCGGTGCGGACGAGCACCCGCTGGCTCGCGCAGCAGGTGCCCGGCCGGTCGGTGGAGCTGCGGGTGCCCCCGCACGTCGCCGTCCAGCTGGTCCCCGGCCCCCGGCACACCCGCGGCACCCCGCCCAACGTGGTCGAGACCGACGCCGCGACCTGGCTGCGGCTGGCCACCGGCGCGGTCACGTGGGCCGAGGCCGTCGCCGAGGGCCGGGTCAGCGCGAGCGGCAACCGCGCGGACCTCTCCGAGCACCTGCCGCTGCGCCCGCTGCGCTGACCGGCGAGATCTGCACACTCGTCGCCATCAGCCGCTGATACCGGCGAGTGTGCAGATCTCGTCGAGGCGGTCAGCCGGCGTACGGCGCGGCGACGTCGAGGATCCAGGTGACCCCGAACCGGTCGGTCAGCATGCCGGCGGCCGGGGCCCACGGCGAGGGACCGTAGGCGTCGAGGACCTCCGCGCCGACCGCGAGCCGCTCCCACAGCGCGCCGACCTCGTCGACGGTCTCCCCCCGGACCGAGACGAAGAAGGGCCGGTCGGTCAGCGTGCGGAACTCCTGGCGACGGGTGGACCCGGCGACCCCCGCCAGGCCGTCGGACGCCGGCGCCCCGGGGACGTCGTAGGCCATGATCCCGAACCCGGTCGACGTGACGACCTGGCCGAACAGCACCCGGCCGGCGTCGGGGAGGTCCGCGGGCATCCCGGCGTCCCCGTAGGTGACGACGACGACCTGACCGCCGAAGACCGATCCGTAGAACTCGAGGGCCTCGCGGGCCTGACCGGTGAAGTTGAGGTGGGTGGTCGTCTGGACCGTCATCGTCTGTGCTCCTCGTTCGCGCCGCCGGACGTCCCGGCCGTCGAGGAGGAACGCTCGCAGAGATACAGGACAGGGTCGGTCCGCTACCTGCCGCACACTGCGGGTGTGCCGACGACCTCAGCGCCCACGACGTCCCGCCGGCTGCTCCTGCTGCTGTCGCTGCTGCAGGCCCGCCGCGACTGGCCCGGCTCGCTCCTGGCCGAGCGCCTGGAGGTGAGCGACCGCACCGTGCGTCGTGACGTGGACCGGCTCCGCGAGCTGGGGTACCCGATCCGGGCGGTGAAGGGACCCGACGGCGGCTACCGCCTGGAGGCCGGCACCCAGCTCCCGCCGCTGCTGTTCGACGACGAGCAGGCGGTGGCGATCGCCGTCGCGCTCGCGGCCGTCGGGAGCACCGGTGCCGGCGTGGCGGAGGCGGCCGGCCGGGCCCTCGGCACCCTGCGGCAGGTGATGCCGCAGCGGCTGCGGCACCGCATCGACGCCCTCGAGGTCACGGCGGTCGGCCGGGACCGGGCAGCGCAGGCCGCGCCCGCGGTCCTGGTGGCCGTCGGCGCCGCCATCCGGACCCGCACGGAGCTGCGCTTCGACTACCGGGCACCCGGCGGGGACCCCGACGACGGCGACGACGTCCCCGCACCGCGACAGGCCCAGCCGCACCACCTGGTGGCCCGCGGCGGGCGCTGGTACGTCGTCGCCTGGGAACCCCGCCGGGCGGACTGGCGCGTCTACCGGGCCGACCGGATGACGCTGCGCACCCCGGACGGCCCGCGCTTCCTCCCGCGCGAGGTCCCGGGAGGGGACGTCGCCCGCTTCCTCGAGGGCAGGTTCCGCGGATCGGCCGGCGGCGACCGGTGGCCGTGCACGGGGGAGGTCGTGCTGGAGCGGCCCGCCCCGGAGGTCGTCCCCTTCGCCGGCGACGCCACGGTGGAGCCGCTGGGACCGGGGCGCTGCCGGGTCCGCATGGGCTCGTGGTCCTGGGCCGGCCTGGTCGGTGCGCTGATCCGTTTCGACGCCGACGTGGAGGTGCTCGGCCCGCCGCCGCTCCGCCGGGCTTTCGCCGAGGTCGCCGCCCGGGCCGACCGGGCCGCGCGGACGGGACCGGGGTAGCCCCGTGCCGGCCGGGCGCGGAGGCCCGAGCGCCCCGTGCGAGGGTGCGGCGTCATCTGCTCGGCTCCCCGGAGGTGTCATGGAGGCGTCGTTCACCCCGGACGGCGACCGGCTGGTGCCGGCAGCGCCGGCCCGCAGTCCCTGGTCCGACGCGATGGTCAACGGCCACCACGTCGGCGGGCTGGTCGCGTGGGGCGTCCAGCGGGACTGCCCGGACCCCGGCCTCCAGCTCTCCCGGCTGACCGTGGACATGGTGCGCCCGGTGCCGATGCGCCCGCTGCGGGTGCTCACCCGGCGGGTCCGCGACGGCCGGCGGCTGACGTCGTTCGACGTGAGCATCGTCGACGGCGGGGTCGAGGTGGTCCGCGGCTCGGCGCTGCTGCTGCGCCGCTCCGAGCACCCCGGCGGGGAGCCGTGGGCCCCCGAGCCGTGGGACGTCCCGCCGCCCGAGGCCGTCGAGGGGGCCACCGGCGGGCCGATGTCGTTCGAGATCCGGCGGATCGACGACTGGAACGGCCGCCGGGGTCGGGTGTGGCTGCGGGAGCGGACCGAGTTCGTGGCGGGGGAGCCCCTGACGCCGATGGTGCGGGCCGCGCTGATGGCCGACTTCGCCAACCCGCTGGGCAACTCCGGCGCCTCGGGCCTGGAGTTCATCAACGCCGACGTGACGCTGTACCTGGCCCGCGACCCGCGCGGGGAGTGGATCGGCCTGGAGTCCTCCGGCCACGTCGGTGCCGAGGGCATCGGGGCCGGGACGGCGTGGATGTACGACCGCGACGGCCGGATCGGCTCCTGCGCCGCGGCGGCTCTCGCCGACCCCCGGATCCTGAGCCGCTACGAGTCGCCCGTGCGGCGCCGGGTCAGCCGGTGAACAGGGAGACCGCGGTCCTGACCGTCTGGTACAGCCCGTAGGCCAGCGGCAGGCCGACCAGGGTCCAGGCGAAGGCGACCAGCGCGGTCGGCGTGTGCGTGGGCTGCCGACCGTCCTGGGAGGTGGGGGACGAGCTCATCGGGTGGCGCTCCGCTCGGGGGTCGAGGCGCTCCCGGCGCCGGTGGAGGACTTCGGCTCGTGCCACTTGGCGGCCACGGGTCGCACCATCAGGTTCGCCAGGAACCCGACGGCGAGCAGGCCGACCATGATGAACAGCGCCGGCCGGTAGTCGGCCGCGACGAGCTGCCCGGGAGTTCCCTGCGCGTCGAGCACGCCGTTGACGATCAGCGGACCGGCGACGCCGGCGGCCGACCAGGCGGTGAGCAGCCGGCCGTGGATGGCCCCGACCTGGAAGGTGCCGAACAGGTCGCGCAGGTACGCCGGGATGGTGGCGAACCCGCCGCCGTAGAACGACAGGATGACCGCCGCCAGCAGGACGAACAGCCACGTGGCGCTGCTGCCGACCGTCGCCAGCAGGACGTAGAGCACCAGGCCGCCGCCGAGGTAGATCATGTAGATGGGCTTGCGGCCGATGTAGTCGGAGGTGGACGACCACACGAAGCGCCCGGCCATGTTGAACAGCGAGAGGACGCCGACGAAGCCGGTGGCCGCCGTCGCGGCCACGAGCGAGGAGTCCCCGTTCCGGAAGAAGTCCTGGATCATCGGGCTGGCCTGCTCGAGGATCCCGATCCCCGCGGTCACGTTGCAGAAGAGCACCACCCACAGCAGCCAGAACTGCGGCGTCCGGATGGCGTTGTTCGCCGAGACGCTCTCCGTGGTGACCAGCGCCTTCTGCCCGACCGACGCCGGGTCCCAGCCGTCGGGCCGCCAGCCCTCGGCCGGCACGCGGACGATGAACGCGCCGAACATCATGAAGACGAGGTAGACGGCGGCGAGGGTGAAGAACAGGGCGCTGACCGCACCGCCGTCGGGCACCGAGCCCGTGGTGCCCGGGTCGTAGGCCGGGTCGTAGAAACCCATCAGCTGGCGGGACAGCGGGGAGGCGATGAGCGCGCCCCCGCCGAAGCCCATGATCGCCATGCCGGTGGCGAGCCCGGGCCGGTCGGGGAACCACTTGATCAGCGTGGAGACCGGTGAGATGTAGCCGATGCCCAGGCCGATGCCACCCAGCACGCCGTAGCCGAGGTAGAGCAGCCACAGCTGACCGGTCTCGATGCCCAGACCGCCCACCAGGAAGCCCGACACCCAGAAGCAGGCCGAGGTGAACATCGCCGCGCGCGGTCCGTTGCGGTCGACCCAGGTGCCGAACACGGCGGCGGACAGGCCGAGCATGACGATGGCGATCGAGAAGACGACCCCGATCGCGGTCTGGCTCGTGCCGAAGTCCTCGACCAGGGCGGTCTTGTAGACGCTGGTCGCGTAGGCCTGCCCGATGCACAGGTGCACGGCCAGGGCGGCCGGCGGGATCAGCCACCGGTTGAACCCGGGGCGGGCGACGATGCGCTCGCGCGCCAGGAAGCTCGGCACTGCCACGGGTTGACCTCCGCCGGTCGGGCTCCCGGGGGCCCCGGGCGGGCGGCCCGTGACACCGGTCACGGGCCGTCAGGGACGGTACGGCCGCTCCGGTTCCGCCGCCTGTCGGAGGCGGCGCGCGAACCGGCCGCGGTCCGGCGTCCCCGCCGGTGACCGCGAGGGGTGGCCGGCGCGCGGTGCTCCTAGGCTCGGGGCATGGCCTACGAGGTGAAGGGCGTCGTCGCCCGCAGCAAGGGAGCCCCCGTCAGCATCGAGACGATCGTGGTGCCCGACCCGGGCCCGGGCGAGGCGGTCGTGGACGTCCAGGCCTGCGGGGTGTGCCACACCGACCTGCACTACCGCGAGGGCGGCATCAACGACGACTTCCCGTTCCTGCTCGGGCACGAGGCCGCCGGCACGGTGGCGGCGGTCGGCGAGGGCGTCACCAACGTCGCCGTCGGCGACTTCGTCGTCCTGAACTGGCGGGCGGTGTGCGGTCAGTGCCGCGCCTGCCTCAAGGGCGAGCCGCAGTACTGCTTCGACACGCACAACGCCGCGCAGAAGATGACGCTGACCGACGGCACCGAGCTGTCCCCGGCGCTGGGCATCGGCGCGTTCGTGGAGAAGACGCTGGTCCACTCCGGCCAGTGCACCAAGGTCGACCCGCAGGCCCCGGCGACCGCCGCCGGTCTGCTGGGCTGCGGCGTGATGGCCGGTGTGGGCGCGGCGATCAACACCGGCGGTGTGCGCCGTGGTGAGACGGTCGCGGTGTTCGGCTGCGGCGGCGTGGGGGACGCCGCGATCGCCGGGGCCAAGCTCGCCGGCGCGAGCACGATCGTCGCGGTCGACATCGACGACCGGAAGCTGGAGTGGGCGCGGCTGTTCGGCGCCACCCACACCGTCAACTCGAAGGAGACCGACGCCGTCGAGGCGATCAGGGCCGCCACCGGCGGCTTCGGCGTCGACGTCGCCATCGACGCCGTCGGCCACCCCGCGGTGTTCGAGCAGGCCTTCTACGCCCGCGACCTGGCCGGCCGGGTCGTCCTGGTCGGCGTCCCGACGCCGGACATGCAGCTGACCCTGCCGATGATCGAGCTGTTCGGCCGTGGCGGGGCGCTGAAGTCCTCCTGGTACGGCGACTGCCTGCCCAGCCGCGACTTCCCGATGCTGACCGACCTCTACCTGCAGGGCCGGTTCCCGCTCGAGGACTTCGTCTCCGAGACCATCGGCCTGGACTCGGTGGAGTCGGCGTTCGAGAAGATGCACAAGGGCGAGGTCCTGCGCTCGGTCGTGGTGTTCTGACCATGGGCGCCCGCATCGACAAGACCGTCATCAGCGGCGTCTTCAGCCTCGACGGGCAGGACTTCGACGTCGACAACAACGTGTGGCTGGTCGGCGACGACACCCAGGTGCTGGTCATCGACGCCCCGCACCGGCCCGAGCCGATCGTGGAGGCCGTCGGTGGGCGGGAGGTGGCCGGGATCGTGCTGACCCACGGGCACAACGACCACATCACCGCCGCGGTCGCGCTGCGCGAGGCGGTGGACGCCCCGATCTGGTTCCCGGCCGCCGACCGGATGCTGTGGGACATGGTCTACGGCGCGTCCCAGCCGGCCGCCGACCCCGACCGCGACCTCACCCAGGGCACGGAGTTCCGGATCGCCGGGAGCACGCTGCGCGCCCTGCACACCCCCGGCCACTCCCCGGGGAGCACCTGCCTGTACTCCGCGGACCTGAACACCGTCTTCACCGGCGACACGCTGTTCTGCGGCGGCCCCGGAGCGACCGGCCGGTCGTTCAGCGACAAGCCCACGATCCTGACCTCGATCCGGTCGAAGCTGCTCACCCTGCACGGGGACACCGTGGTGCGCACCGGCCACGGCGACGACACGACCATCGCCGCGGAGCTGCGCACGGTCCACTGACCGCGGCTGGTCGCGGCCGGCCGCTGCTCCTGAGCGGCGGGCACCGCGCCTCCGCCCGGACCGGCGCCGCGGCACTGCCGCCGGACCGCCCCGACTGCCGCGGTGCACCGCGGCAGTCGAGTCGGCACCGCGGCAGTGCCGCCCCTCCCGCACGCCGAGGGCCAGGGACTCCGGGGACGGCCGGCGGGCGCGCCGGTCGGGTGACGATGTGGTGGGGATCCCCCTGGCGCTCACCCGCCGCGGCCGGGGCCCCGGTACTGTCGGACGAGTGCCTCGCGGTGACGGACGGCTGACGCACGACCTCGACCCCCACGCTCCCGGTCCCCAGGACGCCTGCGGCGTCTTCGGCGTCTGGGCGCCGGGTGAGGAGGTCGCCAAGCTCGCCTACTTCGGCCTGTACGCGCTCCAGCACCGGGGGCAGGAGGCGGCCGGCATCGCGGTCTCCGACGGCGCCTCGGTCGTCGTCTACAAGGACCTCGGGCTGGTCAGCCAGGTCTTCGACGAGGCCACGCTGGGCAGCCTGCGCGGGCACCTCGCCGTCGGCCACACCCGGTACTCGACCACCGGCTCCTCGACGTGGGAGAACGCCCAGCCCACGTTCCGGACCACCGGCGCCGGCACCGGCCTGGCGCTGTGCCACAACGGCAACCTGGTGAACACCGCCGAGCTGGCCAGCAGGGCCGCCGACGCCGGCGTCCCCGGCGCGTTCAGCGCCAGCACCGACTCCGACCTGGTCACCTCCCTCATCGCCGCCCGCCCGGACCTCTCGGTGGAGGCCGCCGCGATGGAGGTGCTCCCGCAGCTGCGCGGCGCCTTCAGCCTCACCTTCATGGACGAGGACACGCTCTACGCCGCCCGCGACCCGCAGGGCGTGCGCCCGCTGGTCCTCGGCCGGCTCGAGCGCGGCTGGGTCGTGGCCAGCGAGACCGCGGCGCTGGACATCGTCGGCGCCTCGGTGGTCCGCGAGGTCGAGCCCGGCGAGCTCATCGCCATCGACGGGGACGGGCTGCGCAGCCAGCACTTCGCCGTCGCGCAGCCCAAGGGCTGCGTCTTCGAGTACGTCTACCTGGCCCGCCCCGACACCACGATCGGCGGGCGCGGGGTGCACGCGGCGCGGGTGGAGATCGGCCGCCGGCTGGCCAAGGAGCACCCGGCCGACGCCGACCTGGTCATCCCGGTGCCGGAGTCGGGCACCCCGGCGGCGGTCGGCTACGCCGAGGCCAGCGGCATCCCCTACGGCCTGGGCCTGGTCAAGAACTCCTACGTGGGCCGCACGTTCATCCAGCCCTCGCAGACGATCCGCCAGCTGGGCATCCGGCTCAAGCTCAACCCGCTGCGCGACGTCATCCGCGGCAAGCGGCTGGTCGTCGTCGACGACTCGATCGTGCGCGGCAACACCCAGCGGGCGCTGATCCGCATGCTCCGCGAGGCCGGCGCGGTCGAGGTGCACGTCCGCATCTCCTCCCCGCCGGTGAAGTGGCCGTGCTTCTACGGCATCGACTTCGCCAGCCGCGCCGAGCTGATCGCCAACGGGCTCGACGTCGACGGCGTGCGCGCCTCGATCAACGCGGACTCCCTCGCCTACGTGTCCGAGCAGGGCCTCATCGCCGCGACCGAGCAGCCGGCCACGCGGCTGTGCACCGCCTGCTTCACCGGGCAGTACCCGATCGCCCTCGGCGAGTCGGAGGTGCTCGGCAAGCACCTCCTGGAGGGCATCGAGCGGACGCCGATGCCGCGCCCGGACGGGCAGCGGGCCGTGACCGGCTGGACCGGCCAGCAGGCCGGCAGCGCCACCGTGCCCGGCGGCGCGGACGACGCGCTGACCCGGCCGTGACCGAGGGCCGTTTCACCTACGCCGCCAGCGGCGTCGACATCGACGCCGGCGAGCGCGCCGTCACGCTCATGCGGTCGGCGGTCGAGCGCACCAACCGGCCCGAGGTCGTCGGCGGGCTCGGCGGGTTCGCCGGGCTGTTCGCGCTCGACGTGGGGAGGTACCGGCGCCCGCTGCTGGCGTCCTCGACCGACGGCGTCGGCACGAAGATCGCCCTGGCCCGGCAGCTGGACCGGCACGACACCGTCGGCATCGACCTCGTGGCGATGGTGGTCGACGACCTGGTCGCCTGCGGCGCCGAGCCGCTGTTCCTGCAGGACTACGTCGCCTGCGGGCGGGTGGTGCCCGAGCGGATCGCCGCCATCGTCACCGGCATCGCCGAGGGCTGCACCCGCTCCGGGGCGGCGCTGGTCGGCGGCGAGACCGCCGAGCACGGCGACCTCATGGCGCCCGACGACTACGACCTCGCCGCCACCGCCGTCGGGGTCGTCGAGGCCGACGCCGTCCTGGGTCCGGAGCGGGTGCGGCCCGGCGACGTCGTCGTCGCCATGGCCTCCTCCGGCTTCCACTCCAACGGCTACTCGCTGGTCCGCCGCGTCGTGGCCGAGGCCGGGCTCGACCTCGGCGCCACTCCCGCCGGCCTCGACCGGCCGCTGGGCGAGGTGCTGCTCGAGCCGACCCGGATCTACGCCTTGGACTGCCTGGCGCTGGTGGCGGAGCTGGGCACCGACGGGGTCCACGCGCTCGCGCACATCACCGGCGGTGGGCTGGCCGGCAACACCGTGCGGGTCGTCCCCGACGGTGCCGAGGCGGTGCTGGACCGCGGCACCTGGGCGCTGCCGGCCGCGGTGCGCCTGCTCGAGGAGCACGGCGTGCCGCGCGAGGAGTCCGAGCGGGCGTTCAACTGCGGCGTCGGCATGGTCGCCGTCGTCGCTCCCGAGGCCGCCGACCGCGCCGTCGCACTGCTGGAGCGGCGCGGCGTCCCGGCCTGGGTCGCCGGCACGGTCGGGTCGACCGGGGAGCCGGCGGCCGCCCGCCTGGTGGGCACCTACCGCTGAGGCCGGTCGGCCGCGGTCGGCTGATCTCGTCGTGGCGGGTCCTCCGCCGTCGTGGCCGGGAGGCGGACGCGCGGTGAGGGAGGACGCCTCCGGGCGCGACGCACCGCCGCTGCCGGAGGCACCGCTGCACCCCGGCGCTCCGGGGCACACGACGACACCGCCGCCCCCGGAGGGGCGGCGGTGCACGTCAGGCCTACCCGCCGATCAGCGGCTGGCGGCCCAGTCGTCGTCCGAGTCGTCGTCCGCCCAGCGGTCGGCGTACTCGTCGTCGTCCTCGTCGTCGTCCTTCGCCGCGGGCGGCGTGTAGGTCGACGGAGAACCGGCCAGCTCGCGCTGAAGCGCGGAGAGGTCGGTGTTCGGTGAGCTGTACTTGAGCTCACGGGCCACGCGTGTCTGCTTGGCCTTCGCTCGGCCGCGCCCCATCGGCTCGACCCCCTCGTTACGGAGTACGGGAGCCCAGCTCCGGGCTGAGCGGCCCGCGTGGCGACCCCGACTGAGTGACTGTGTCTCGACCGAGCTTACGACACCGGACGACGGCGGGCACACGTCCTCCCCTCCCGGTCGCCCGTCCGGGGGCCTTCCGGCCGGCAGGTGTGACCAGCGACTCAGTGCGGCAGCCGGATCGCGGCCAGCCGGCCGACCGAGCGCATGCGTTCCTCGGCCAGCCGGTCGGCCGCGACGGCGGGGGAGACGCCGTCGGCGTCGGCCGCCCGCAGCACCCGCAGCGTGGTGTCGAAGATGCCGGCCGCCCGCGCCTCGGCCCGCGCGAAGTCGAACCCGTGCCGCTCGTCCTCGACCTGGATGACACCGCCGGCGTTCACCAGGTAGTCGGGGGCGTAGAGGACGCCGCGCCGCAGCAGCTGCTCCGCCGTCCCGTCGTGCGCCAGCTGGTTGTTGGCGCCGCCGCAGACGATCTCGGCCTCCAGCGCCGCGACCGTCTCGTCGTCCAGGGCGCCGCCCAGGGCGCAGGGGGCGTACACGTCGGCCGGGGTGCGGACGAGGGTGGCGGTGTCGGCCACCGCGGCGACGCCGGGGTGACGGGCCTGCACGCGCTCGACGGCGCGGGCGTCCACGTCGGTGACGACGACGGCGGCGCCGTCCTCGGTCAACCGGTCGACCAGCCAGCTCCCGACCTTGCCCACGCCGGCGACGGCGACCCGCCGACCGGCGAGCGTCGGGGCGCCCCAGCGGTGCTGCGCGGCCGCCCGCATGCCCTGGAACACGCCGTAGGCGGTGAGCACCGAGGAGTCTCCGCAGCCGCCGAGGGCCAGCGACCGGCCGTGGGCGAAGCGCGTCTCCCGGGCGACGACGTCGAGGTCGGCGTTGTAGGTGCCGACGTCGCACGCGGTCAGGTAGCGCCCGCCCAGCGCCTCCACGAACCGGCCGTAGGCGCGCAGCAGTGCCTCGGTCTTGCCGGTGCCCGGGTCCCCGATGATCACGGCCTTGCCGCCGCCGAGGTCGAGGCCGGCGAGGCTGTTCTTGTAGGCCATCGCCTTGGACAGCGCCAGCGCGTCGGCGACCGCCGCCTCCTCGGTGGGATAGGGGTGGAAGCGGGTGCCGCCCAGCGCCGGTCCGAGGGCGGTGGAGTAGATCGCGATCACCGCCCGCAGGCCCGACCCGGGGTCGGAGCAGAAGACGACCTGTTCGTGCCCGGAGCCGAAGACGTCCACGCCCGGAGCCTAGAGAAGGGGCCCCGCCGCCCCCGCCGCTCGCGAGCTCGCGCCGGATCCCTGCGACGGGGCCGGGGCGGCGCACGTTCCGGGAGAAATCCGGCCGGAAGCCCTCAAGGTCACCCGCGGGGGTGACGAAAGAAGGAGGGACAGGAGTGAACGGGCGCGACACCCGTGACGACACGTCACCGGACCGTTGCCGGACCCGGCTCACGCCGACCCCTCTTCCCCAGGGAGCGACAGCATGCTGCAGGGCCCTGCCCGTCGCCGGGCACGCGCGATCGCGACCGGGGCGACCCGCCGTCCCCGCGGCCTGCGGTCCGCCCTCGTCGCACTGGTCACCGGTGCCGCACTCCTCGGTGCCGCCGCCCCCGCCGTCGCCGTCCCGGCCCCGCCGGCGAACCCCTCCGACGGTCAGCTCGCCGACGCCCGGGCCGCGCAGGACGCCGCGGCGGCCGAGGTCGGCCGGATCGCCGCGCTCGTGGCCGGCGCCGAGTCCGAGCTGGAGCGGATGAACGTCCAGGCCGAGGCCGCCGGCACCGCCTACATGGCCGCCGAGGAGGCCCTGCAGCTCGCCCAGGCCGCGGCCGAGCAGGCCGCGGCGCAGCTGCAGGCCGCCGCGGACGCCGTCGCCGCCGCCCGCGCCCGGATCGGTGCCCTCGCCCGCGACAGCTACATCAGCGGCAGCCAGCTGACCACCACCCGCGCGCTGCTGGACGCCGACGGGCCGGGCGAGCTGGTGCAGCGGGCCGCCCTCCTGGAGTACGTCGGCGACACCCAGGTCGACGTCCTGGACTCCCTCGAGCTCGCCCGGGTGGAGCAGGCCAACGCCGAGTCCGCCGCCCGTGCCGCCCGCGACCAGATGGCCGCCGCCGAGGCGCAGGCCGCCGCTGCCAAGCAGGCCGCCGACCAGCAGGTCGCCGCGGCGCAGGCCGCGTACGGCGAGGTCTCCGCCCAGCGGGCGGAGTACGAGCGGCAGCTGCAGGCCGCCGAGATCCGGCTGCTCGAGCTGCAGGGCGCCCGTGACGCCTACCAGCAGTGGCAGCAGCAGAAGGCCGCCGAGGAGGCCGCGGCCGCCGCGGCCGCGCAGCGGGCCGCCCGTGAGGCCGCCGCCGCGGCGGCCGCCGCGCAGAACCAGGCGCAGTCGAGCGCGGCCTCGTCCGGCGGGAGCTCCTCGGCCGGCAGCTCGGGCGGGAGCGGCCCCTACGTCAAGCCGACCTCGGGCCGGACCACCAGCTGCTTCGGCGCCCGCTGGGGCACGACCCACAACGGCATCGACATCGCCGCACCCATCGGGACCCCCGTCTACGCCGCGCACAGCGGGGTCGTGGCCCGGGCCGGGACGGCCAGCGGCTTCGGCTACGCCGTGTACATCAAGGGCGACGACGGCGCGGTGACCGTCTACGGCCACGTGAACCGGTACTTCGTGTCCGCCGGCGAGCGGGTGACCGCCGGGGAGCAGATCGCCGAGGTGGGCAACCGCGGTCAGTCCACCGGCCCGCACCTGCACTTCGAGGTCCACCCCGGCGGCGCCCTGCACTCCGGCGCGGTCAACCCGGCTCCGTGGCTGCGGGCCCGGGGGGTCAGCATCAGCGGCTGCTGATCCCGGCACCGAGCACAGCGGCCCGCCACCCCGGCACGGGGTGGCGGGCCGCCGTCGTCGGTCAGGAGCGGATCAGGTGCAATTGCCGGAGATGTACTCGTCCACGGCGGTCCCGGAGGGGCCGGTGAAGACGTTCTGGAACTCGGTGGCCGCGTCGGCCAGCGCCTGCCCGCCCTCGGGCGTCGCGAGGTCCACGGTGTTGGCGGTGTCGGCGAACGACCGCAGGGAGTCCCCGAGCACCGCCCAGTCCGCGGTGATCTCGGCGGGGGGCTCCGCGGCGTCGAAGGCGGCCGAGGCCTCGGTCAGCGCCGGCGGGATGCTCTCCGGGACGGTCGGGTCGACCGCACCCAGGGAGGCGACGAACTCCTCGGCCTGGGCGCAGAAGGCGGCGACCTCGTCGTCGGCGGCCGAGCCCCCCGCCGTCCCGGAGGGGGTACCGGACGTAGCCGGCGACGACGTGGTGGGGGACGCGGGGGTCGTGGTCGACGCCGTGCTGCCGGAGTCGTCGTCACCCCCGCAGCCGGAGAGCAGCAGGACGGCGGCGGCCGTGGCGACCGCGGGGCGGGCCAGGCGTCGGAGGGCGTGCATGAGCAGGGACGTTAGCCGCCGGTCACGCGGCGCGCCGGTCGCCCCGATAGCGTCCCCCGTCGTGGACGCACCACTGGACCCACGGCTCGCCTGGCGGCTCCCCGGCCCGGGCTCGATGCCGCGCACCGCCGAGCTGGAGCCGCTCGTCACGCGGGTGCTGGCGCCCAATCCCTCGGGCATGACGCTCGACGGCACCAACACCTACGTCGTGGGCGAGCCCGGAAGCGGTCAGGCGGTGCTGGTCGACCCGGGACCGGACGACGCGGCGCACCTGGCCGCCGTGGAGGAGGCGCTGGCCGCCCGCGGCGCCCGCTGCGTCGCCGTCCTCGTCACCCACCACCACGGCGACCACGCCGAGGCCGCGCTCCCCTGGGGCGCCCGGTTCGGGGCGCAGGTGGCAGCCGCCGACCCACGGGTCGCCGGCCCCGGCGGGCGGGTGCTGGAGCCCGGCGAGCGCCTGCGCCTGGCCGGGACGGCGCTGGACGTCGTCGCCACGCCCGGCCACTGCGCCGACCACCTGGCCTTCCGGGTCGACTCCGGCGCGGTGCTCGTCGGCGACCACGTGCTCGGCCGCGGCACCTCGGTCGTCACCCACCCGGAGGGGGACGTCGCGGCCTATCTGGAGTCGCTGCGCCGGGTGCACGACCTGGGCCCGAGCGCCCTCTACTGCGGGCACGGGCCCGAGCTCACCGAGGACCCGCTCGCGGTGCTGGACTTCTACCTGGCCCACCGCGCCTTCCGGGAGGCGCAGGTGCTGGCCACCGTCGACGCCGGCGCGCGCAGCGTCGAGGACCTGGTGGCCACCATCTACGCGGCGGTGCCGCGGGAGGTGTGGCCGGCCGCGGCCGCCTCCACCCGGTCGATGCTGGACAAGCTGGCCGCCGAGGGCCGGCTCGTCGTGGCCGGGGACGAGGTCCGCCCCGCATGACGGCCGTGCCGGTCGTGCGGTCCGCCGACAGCGAGCGCGACCAGCGGCGGGCGGCGGCGGCGCTGGCGGCGGCCGGCCTGCGGCGCGGGGACCGGCTGCTGGTCTCGGCGGCCGCCTCGCCGGCGCTGCTGGCCGTCGTCCTGGGTGCCCTGCGCACCGGCGTGGTCCCGGTGGTGCTCGACCCTGCCCTGCCCGCCGGCGAGCGGGCGGCGCTGGCCACCGACGCCGACCCCGCTCTCGACGTCGGGGCCGACCCGCAGCGGCTGCTGGAGGGCACGGCGGAGACCGACCTGGCCGCCGTCCCGCTGGGCCGGCCGATGCACTACACCTCCGGCACCACCGGCCGGCGCAAGGGCGTGTGGTCGGGTGTGCTCGCCGAGGAGGACGCCCGCGCGCTCGCCGCCGAGGAGATCGAGCTGTGGGGCTTCGGCCCCGGCGACCGCCACGTCGTCCTCTCCCCGCTGCACCACTCGGCGCCGCTGCGGTTCGCGGTGCACACGCTGCTGGCCGGCGGCGAGGTCCTGCTGCCGGGCCCGTTCGACGCCGCGCGGGCGGCCGCCGTCATCGCGCGGGAGCGGCCGACGACGACGTTCTGCGTGCCCACCCACCTGCAGCGGCTGCTGCGGCACGGCGCGGACCTCGCCTCGTTCCGCCGGCTGGTGCACGCCGGGGCGCCGTGCCCCGAACCGGTCAAGCGGGCCGTGCTCGACGCGGCTCCCGAGGGCAGCGTGTGGGAGTTCTACGGCTCGACCGAGGCCCAGTTCACCGTCTGCTCCCCCGAGGACTGGCTGGCCTCCCCGGGCAGCGTCGGCCGGGCGCGGCCGGGCCGGGCGCTGGAGACCGACGAGCGCGGTCAGCTGTGGTGCGCGGTGCCGCGCTGGGCGCGCTTCGAGTACTGGCGGGCGCCGGAGAAGACCGCCGCGGCCTGGCGGGGCGACCGGGCCACCGTCGGGGACCTGGGCCGGGTCGACGACGACGGCCTCGTGTGGCTCGACGGCCGCCGGGAGGACCTCGTCATCTCCGGCGGGGTGAACGTGTACCCGGCCGAGGTCGAGGCGGTGCTCGACGCGCACCCGGGCGTGGTGGAGAGCGCCGTCGTGGGGGTGCCGGACGAGGACTGGGGGCAGCGGGTGGTCGCCGCCTACGTGGGGGACGCCGACCCCACCGGGCTGGCGGCGTGGGCGCGGGAGCGGTTGTCGCCGGCGAAGCGGCCCAAGAGCCTGCACCCGGTCGCGGAGCTCCCCCGCACCTCCACCGGCAAGGTGCGCCGGCTCGACCTCCCGGGCGTGCTGCGAGGAAGGACCTCCCCGCCCCCCACCGCTCGCGAGCTCGCGCCGGGCCCCTGCGGGGAGGCCGACAGTTGACGGGCCGCCTTCCCACGGAGACCGACGTCGTCGTCGTGGGTGCCGGAACCTCCGGCTGCGTGCTGGCCGCCCGGCTGGCCGAGGCGGGCCGCACGGTGCTGCTGCTGGAGGCGGGCCCGGCCGAGCCGCCGCCGGAGACGCGGGACGCCACGACGATGCGCGCCGCCGTCCCCGGCTCGCCCGCCGCGGTGGAGGTGCCGACCGAGCTCACGCCCACGGTCAGCCGGTCGGTGGTGCGCGGCCGCGGCGCCGGCGGGTCCAGCGCCGTGAACGGCTGCTACTTCGTCCGCGCGACGCCGGCCGACTGCGACGGCTGGGGGGTGCCGGGATGGGCCTGGGCGGCGGTGCTGCCGGCGTTCCGCCGGCTGGAGGCCGACCGCGAGTTCGGCGGCTCGCCGCTGCACGGCGCCGACGGCCCGATCCCGGTGACCCGCCCGGCCCCGGGCTACGAGCCGGCGGAGGCCTTCGCCTCTGCCGCGGCGGCGCTGGGCGTGCCGGCCGAGCCCGACAAGAACGGCGCCGGCGCCCCTGGCTGCGGGCCGCTCCCGTCGAACGCCGTCGGCGGGCTCCGGGTCAGCACCGCGACCGCGTACCTGCGCGGGCAGCCCGGTCCGACCGTGCGCGGCGGGGTGCGGGTGGCGCGCGTGCTGGTGGAGGGCGGCCGCGCGGTCGGCGTGGTGACCGGTGCCGGCACCGTCCGGGCCGGGGAGGTGGTGCTGGCCGCCGGGGCGGTCGGGTCGCCGGAGCTGCTGCTGCGCTCGGGCATCGGTGCCGCGGACACCCTGCGGGCGCTCGGTCTGCCCGTCGTCGCCGACGTCCCCGGGGTGGGGGAGGGGCTCGGCGACCACCCGATGCTGCAGGTGCCGTGGCGTCCCGTGCCGGGGTTCCCCGCGCCGCCGGGGCTCCCGCTGCAGCAGGTGCTGCACGCGGCACCCGACGGCGCGCCCGGGGGCATCGAGGTGCTGCCGTGGTTCCGCTCCTTCGCCGCGCTGCTCCCCGCGTGGCGGACCGCCCCGGCCGACGACGGCGTCCTGTCCCTCGGCGTCTCGCTGCTGCGGCCGCAGAGCCGGGGTCGGCTGACCCTGCGCTCGGCCGACCCGGAGCAGCCGCCCCGCCTGGTGTACGGCTACCTGTCCTCGACGGGCGACCGGGCCGGGATGCGGGCCGGCGTCCGGTTCGCCGCAGACCTGCTGCGCACGGCGCCGCTGGCCGCCCTCGGGGTCCCCGACGGCCCGCCCGGTGACGAGCTGTCGGCCGCCGTCCTGGCCGACGACGCCGCTCTGGACGGCTGGATCGGCCGCCACCTGGGGACGGCGGTGCACCTGTGCGGCGGCGCCCGGATGGGGCCGGCGAGCGACACCGGCGCGGTCGTCGACGGGCGGCTGCGGGTGCGCGGGGTGGCGGGCCTGCGCGTGGCCGACACCTCGGTGCTGCCGGCGGTGCCCTCGCGGGGGACGGCGGCGACCGCGGTCATGGTCGGCGAGCGGGCGGCCGAGCTCCTGGCCGCCGAGGGCTGACCGTCAGGGCCCGGGCGGCCCGTCCTGGGGACCCGACCCCGGCCGTTGCGGTGGCGGAGGCTCGAGGGGCAGGCCGGCCGGCGGGAAGGGGACGGCCGGTTCGGCCGACAGGACCGGCAGCATCGCGTCGCGCCACACGCGGGCGCCGCGGCCGCCGCCGAAGGAGCCGACGTCCTGGTTGCGCTTGGGGTTGAGCGCCATGACGCTCGCGGCGTACCGGGGCGTGTAGCCCACGAAGGCGACGGAGAAGCGGTTCTGGCTGGTGCCGGTCTTGCCCGCCACCTGGTGACCCGGGATCCGCGCCTGCAGCCCGGTTCCGTACGGCGCCTCGGTGTCGCCGACGAGGACCTGGTTGAGCGTGGTGGCCACCGCCGGGGGGATGGCCTCCGGGGTGCAGTCCGCCGCGGGGACGACCGGCGGGCCGCCCAGCTCGAGCGCGAACGGGCCGCCGGCGGCGTCGGAGATCGCGGTGACCGGTACCGGTGCGCAGCGGGTGCCCTCGGCGGCCAGCGTCGAGTACGCGCTCGCCAGCGCCAGCGGGCTGGTGGCCTCGGGCCCGAGGGTGAACGACCCGCGGTTCTCGGCCACCACCTGGTCGGCGATGGGATCCAGGGAGAACAGGCCCATCCGCTGGGCGGCGCGGACCGGCCCCTCGACGCTGCCCAGCTGGTCCTCCAGCGCCACGAAGTAGGTGTTGGAGCTGCGGACCAGTGCCTCGGCCATGTCCAGCGTCGACGGGTAGTTGCCGACGTTGGCCACCGTGTACGGCTCGGTGCCGTTGCGGTAGACCGACGACACGTACGGGCTCGGCGTGGTGATGACGTGGTACGGCGGGAAGCCGGCCTCCAGCGCCGCGACCGCGACGAAGGTCTTGTACGTCGACCCCGAGCCCTGGCTGGCCACCACGTTGAGGTTGACCGACTCCTGCGCGGGGTCGGCGACGTCGTAGCCGAAGACGCGGTTGACGCTCATCGCCAGGACGTGCCCGGTGCCGGGCTCGACGGCCGTGAACATGATGGCCAGCGGGTCGCCCAGGGGCAGCTCGGTCAGCACGGCGGCGTCGCCGGACCGCTGCAGGTCCGGCCGCAGCGTCGTCTGCACCACCATCCCGCCGGCGTCCAGCCTCTCCTGCGGGATACCGAGGCTCTGGGTCAGGTGCTGCTGCACGTAGTCGCAGAAGAAGCCGCCGATCGCCGCGGCGACGCAGCCGTTGGGCGGCGGTGGGGAGGGCGCCACCTCGACCGGGCGCCCGGCGAGCTCGTCGAACTGCGCCTGGCCGATGGAGCCGACGTCCAGCATCCGGGCCAGCACCTGGTCGCGGCGGACGACGGCGCGGGCGGGGTCGGCGAGCGGGTTGTCGGCCGTCGGGGTGCGCACGAGGCCGGCCAGCATGGCGGCCTGGGGGAGGGTGAGATCGGCTGCGTCCACCGAGAAGTACCGGCGGGCGGCGGCCTGCACCCCGTACGCGCCCTCACCGAAGTACACGGTGTTGAGGTAGCGGGTGAGGATCTCCTCCTTGGAGTACGCCTCCTCGAGGCTCAGCGCCAGCCGCGCCTCCCGCAGCTTGCGGCCGACGCTCTCCTCCGTGGCGGCGCGCCGCTCCTCGGCCTCGGTCGCGGTCTGCACCAGCGTCTGCTTGACCAGCTGCTGGGTGATGGTGGAGCCGCCCTCGCGCACCGACCCGGCGAGGACGTTGCGGGCCAGCGCCCGCAGGGTCCCCTCCACGTCCAGGCCCTGGTGCTCGTAGAAGCGGCGGTCCTCGATGGCGACCAGCGCCTGGCGCATGACGTCGGCGATCCGGTCCCCGGGCACCGGCTGCCGGTTGCGGTCGTAGAAGTAGGTGATCACCGAGCCGTCGGCGGCGAGGACGACGCTGGGGCCGGGGAAGGTCCGGTCGGTGAGCTCCACCGGCAGCGGGGCCAGCAGGTCCGCCGAGGACTGCGCGGCCAGGCCGGTGCCGACCACCCAGGGGGCCAGCGAGGCGGCGACCAGGGCGCCGGCCAGCGGGATGGCGACCAGCAGCAGTGCGGCCGCCCGGAGGCGGGGGTGGCGGCGCCGTCGGGCCATCGATCGTCCTGCCCGTCCGCGGGTGCGCGGCCCGGCGGGCCCGGGCGTGCCCCGTCGGGACGATCATGTGCCCGACCGGGGGCCGGGGACAAGTCGGTGCGGCCCGGCCGTCCGGAGCGTCCCGGCGGCGCTGCGCCGCAGCCGCCGGGACGCCGGGTCCAGGGGGATCAGCGGATGGCGGTGATCTCCGAGGTGCCCGTCTCCGTCAGCGGGGACCAGGCGTCGGGGTGCGGGCGGCCGGTCTGCGCGGCCCACGCTGCGGCGGGCGCCGTCCCCGTGCGCGGAGCCGGGCGAGCGCTCAGGGCGACGATGAGCACGAGCAGCAGGAGCAGCCCGACGAGGATCCCACCGATGACCAGGAGCGTGGTGAACATGTACCGAACGTAAGGGGGTGACCGTTCCGTGTCACCGGCGCCGCGGTGGCGAATAGCCACGGACATCCGGCTGGCATTGTGCAGGTCCTGCCAGACGCCGCCAGGTCGGCCCGGCGGGGTCCTGGCGGGGTCGCGCAGGGCGGGATTCGCGCCCCCCGGCGGGGTAGGGGAGCGCCGTCCCACGACAGGAGGCTGCTGTGACCACCGTCCCCGAGCTGGCCGGCCGGGCCGTCGCCGCGCCGCTGGGCGCCGTGGCCCACTGGCGCCGCGGCAAGCCGATGCACCCCCGCGGCACGGTGGTGACCGGCGTCCTCGACCGGGCCGGCGGCCTCGGCACCGGCGTCGAGTGGCTGGACCGGCCGGCGCGGGACCGCGTGACCGTCCGGCTCAGCCGGGGGGTGGGGCTGCCCGAGCCGTGGCCGGACCTGCTCGGGCTGGCGGTCCGCGCGCCCGGCGCCGCCGGGCCGGTGGACCTGCTGCTGTCGTCCACCGGACGCGGACCGCTGACGCGGCTGCTGCCGACGTTCCGGACCGACGCCGGGCGGCCCTTCTCGTCCATCATGGGCTACCGCTCGCCGGCCGGGACCCTGCGCTTCGCGGCCTGGACGGCGGGCGGCGCGCGCCCGGTGCCCTCCGACCCGCGGCCGCTGCTCGCCACCCTGCGCGACCGGCCGGTGGAGTACGCCGTCGCGGTCGCCCGCGGGCTCGGCGCGTGGCGGCGCTTCGCCACGTTGACGATCGGCGAGCCGGTCGAGGAGACGGACCCCGACCTGCGCTTCGACGCCGTCCGCCACCCTCCCCCGCAGCTGGTCGCCGACGGCCCGATGGCACGGTTCCGCGCGCCGGCCTACGCCCGGGCGCAGCGGGAGCGGGTCTCCTGAGCCCCTCCTTCGGGTGACGCAGTCCACCCAGGTGACCACGCGGGGTTGCCGGAGTGGATGCTGGGTAGCCGGACAGGGACCTACGTCCCATCGAGAGCACCGCCCTGCCGTCGCGTGCTCGGCGTCAGGAGGAGTGCCGTCCGAGTGGACCCCGAACAGCCGTCGCGGGCAGCGTCGCCCGCGATCCGGGTGGCCTCGATCCCGCACCGCGACCCCTATGTCGACGCCGTGCTGCCCGACGGCGTCGTCCGCGTCGGTCCCGACCACCGGCCGAGCCGCTGGCTGGACCCCGCGTACCTGACGGCGCACGCCGCCGAGGTGGACGTCGTGCACGTGCACACCGGCTTCGGGCACCTGCCCGAGGACGAGGTGGACAGCTTCACCGAGGCGATCCGCCGCACCGGCGTGCCCCTGGTGGCGACCGTGCACCAGCTGCACGACCCGGCCCAGCCGCTGCCCGCGCGGCACGAGGCGCACCTGCGTGCCCTGCTGGCCACCGCGGAGGTGGTCTTCACGCTGACGCCGGGTGCGGCCGACGAGATCGCCGAGCGGTACGGGCGGACGGCGATCGTCGTCGCCCATCCCTCGCTCGCCGTGCCCGACCCCGTGGTCGGCGGCGAGCGGGGGCTCGTCGGGCTGGCCCTGCGTGCGGGGGCCCGCGTGCCCGACCCCGCCGGTGTGGTCCGCGCCGCCCTGCACGGGGCACTCAACGGCGGCGGGCGGCTGCGGGTGTTCCTCGAGCCCGGCCACCGGCTGCCGGACCTCGGTGACCTGGCCGACAGCGCGGCCCTGGAGCTCGTCGTGCTGGACGAGGACCGCTGGCCGGCCCAGCTGCAGGAGCTGCACGTCGCCGTCCTCCCGGAGAGCTGCGGAACCCACTCCGCGGAGCTGGAGATCTGCCGCGACGTGGGCACCCGGGTCGTCGCGCCGAGCTGCGGCTGGTTCGCCGACCAGTGGTCGGACGTGGTGACCTACGGCAACGACGAGGAGCGCGGACTGGACCCGGTGTCGCTCAACGGCGCCGTCGCCGCGGCACTCACCCGCCCCGCCCCGCGCCCGGCCGACCGCGCCTGGCGGGAGCAGCAGCGGACCGCGGTGCAGGACGTGCACGCGCAGGTCTACGCCCAGGTGGTCGGGGACCGGGTCCCGGGCTGACCCGGAGGAGAACGGGCGGCGTCACGCCCACGGATCTCCTCCGCCCGCGGTCAGGGGTCGACCGGTAGCGCCCGCGCCGGCCACTCCAGCAGGCGCGCTCCCCGTGCCGCCGCGTGGAGGGCGAACCGCTGGTCGGGGTCGGCCACGCCGTGACCGGTCAGCTCGGCCACCCGGGCCAGGCGGTAGGTCACCGTCCGGACCGAGACGCCCAGCCGCCGGGCGGCCTCGGTGGCGACGTCCCCGGCCGCGAAGTAGGCCAGCAGGGTCTCCAGCAGCGGCGCGGCGCCGCCGCGGGCGCGGTCCAACGGACCGAGGACCTCGCGGACCAGGTCGACGATCGCCGCCTGGTCGCGGCCGAGGACCCGGTGCACGAGCAGGTCGCGCGGGTCCACCACGTCGGGATCCAGGCCGAGCCGGTCGGCCAGCGCCAGCGCCTCGCGCGCCTCCTCGTAGGAGCGGGCCACGCCGTAGGCGCCGGGGAACGCGCGGCCGGCCGCGACGCGCCAGGGGCGGGCTCGGCCCAGGTCCTCGCGCAGCGCACGCCCGAGGGCCAGGCCGGAACCGGACGGCTGCCCGCCGGCGGCCGTGCCCGGGACGACGACCACCACCCGGCCGTCCTTGGTGGCGACCAGCACGTCGCGGTCGCCGAACCGGTCGACCACCCGTCGCTCCAGGGCGATGGCCGCGCGGTCGACGGCCGCCTGGCCGTCGCCGGGCTCGGCGAGCGCGACGTGGTGCGGGGCGCCGAGGTCGATGCCGAACGGCTCGGCCCGCTGGACCATGCGCGAGACGTCGGCGTCCCCGCGCAGGAGGTCGTCGACGAACTCGCGGCGCAGCGCCTCCTCGTGGCGGATGAGCGCCCGGCGCTCGGCCTGGTGGCCGTCGACCAGCACGCCGACGGCGTCGTCCAGCACCCGCAGCACCGCTTCCGCCGCCCGGCGCACCTTCTCCGGGTCGGCGGAGCGCGCGACCGCCGGCAGCTGCCGCCACAGCCGCCACGCGGCGGACAGGTACAGGTCGACGGCGGCGCCCGCGGCCACGCCCTGCGTGGCGGCCTGCCGGCCCAGCTCCCGGACGGCCGCCAGGTCCTGCGGCAGCGGCCGGCGTCCGGTGATGGCCGCCTCGGCCAGCATCGGCAGGTACCCGCCGAGCAGCTCCGCCGGCACCCGGCAGGCAGCGGCCGCCGACGTGCCGACCGCGGTCAGCCAGTCCTCGGGGGAGTGCTGCGCCCCGCCGTCGGTCATGTCCCCTCCCGTGCCGCCGCCGCCAGTCTGCCGGTGGCCCGCCCGGGGTGCCGCCGTCAGCGCGCCTGGCAGGCCACGCAGGTGGCAGCGAACGGCCGGAGCTCCAGCCGCTCCTCGGGGATGGCCGTGCCGCACCGCTCGCAGCTACCGTACGAGCCGGCGTCGATGCGGGCCAGCGCGGCGTCGATCTCCTCGATCGTCCTGCGCAGGGTGGCACTGCGCTGGACGGCCACCGGGTCGGGCAACGAGGCGACGGTCTCCGCGAGTGCGGCCTCTCGCTGGCGGACGCAGTCGTTGCGCTGGCTCTCCAGCGCGGACCGGAACGCGGCCCAGCGTGCGGTGCCGGTGGTGGTGGAGCGGGTGGTGGCCGTGGTCATGGAGTCCTCCTGGGGGACGAGGGAGACGGGGCGCCGGCGGGATGCGGACATCCCGCGCGCGACTCGCGGGAGGCGCAGGGGCGGGACCGCCGGGGGCGGGGCGTCGCGCGGCGCTCAGCTGCCGGGCGGTCGCCGGCGGCCGGGGGACGACGGCCCGGGCGGAGCTGCGCCGATCACGTCCCCTCCTCCCGCGCAACGACTGGCGCGCCCCCCGGTCCGGAGGGCGCATCCCGAGCATGCGACTCCGGGGCGGGCAGCGGTACGGCAACGATCGGCGACTTGCCGGCCCCCTCCTTGCCCGTCACCGGCAAGGAGGGCGGCCACCGGCTCGCCAGGGCCGCGGACGGCACCGGCTGCCCGCGGGTGAGGACCGGGCAGGGAACGCGGCCCGGGACTGCTCGGCGGCCGGTAGGTGCCCGGGGACGGACCGCGGCCAGCCGCAGCCGCCGCGAGCGGGTCGCAGCCGCCGCGAGGAGGAGGTGTGGGCAGGGGCGGGGTCGAACCGCCGACCTCTCGCTTTTCAGGCGAGCGCTCGTACCGACTGAGCTACCTGCCCCGATCCGGCGATCGGTGCCGCCGAAAGCGACCCTGACGGGACTCGAACCCGCGACCTCCGCCGTGACAGGGCGGCGCGCTAACCAACTGCGCTACAGGGCCTTGCTGTGTCCTTCTGGTGCGTCCTGCGGTGGTGCGTCGTGCTGCGTGCCCCCAACGGGGTTCGAACCCGTGCTACCGCCTTGAAAGGGCGGCGTCCTGGACCGCTAGACGATGGGGGCTCGGTGTTCGCCGGGGGCGTGGAGAACTGTACATGGCCCGCCGCCGGTGTCTGGACGGGGGGCCGTCCCCGGGTGTCCGGGGGCGACACGACGCGGCGCGGGGCCACGGGTGCCCCGGTCGGTGCGGCTCCCCTGCGACCCTCGCCGGGTGAGGACGCGCCGATGCACGACCCCGGTCCAGGCCCTGCTGGCCGCTGCCCTGCTGCTCGCGGGCTGCGGCGCGGACGACGACGGCAGGCCCGCCGGCTCGACGGGTGCGGCGGGCGACACCGCGGCGAGCGGCACGGCATCGCCGGACGGGGGGGACGGGGGAGGGTCCGGCGAGGGCTCCGCCGGGAACGGCGGGGACGGGTCGGGCGACTCCCCGCCGTTCCCGTCCGACGTGCAGCCCGACCGGCAGGAGGCCTCGGCCGGCGCCCAGGTCACCGTGACCGACATCCGCACCGGTGGGCACGAGGGCTTCGACCGGGTCGTGTTCGAGGTGGCCGGGGAGGGGGCGCCCGGGTGGGACGTCGGCTACGTCGAGGACCCGACGTCCCAGGGCAGCGGGGCGCCCGTCGAGGTGGCCGGCGAGGCCGTGCTGATGGTGACGCTGACCGGTGTCGGCTACCCCTTCGACACCGGCGTCGACCAGTTCGAGCCCGGTGGCCCGGTCGCCGGGCCGGGCGCGGCGGTCACCGAGGTGGTCCTCGGTGCGACGTTCGAGGGGACGACGGAGTCCTTCGTCGGGACGACGGGGGAGTCGCCGTTCCGCGTCTACCTGCTCGAGGGCCCGACCCGGGTCGTGGTAGAGGTCGCCGACCCGTCCTGAGCCGACCCGTCCTGAGCCGGGCCGGGCGACGCCGGGCCGTGCGACGCCGGCCGGGATCAGCTCAGCGACGCGGTCAGCCTCACCTCGTCGCCGGAGACGGACGTGCACTCCAGCGTCAGGCCGGCGGCGGAGACGCTCTCGCCCTCGGCGCAGGAGACGCTGGAGCCGCCGACGCTGATCGACGCCCGGCCGTCCTGGACGCCGCCGAGCCGGATCGAGGGGCCGATCGGGAGGTCGACCTCCGCACCGTCGCCGTCGAGCGTCACGGTGCAGGAGTTCGTGTCGCAGGAGAACGTCTGCGAGGTGAACGAGCAGCCGGCCGCGCTGAGCAGGACCGCCCCGGCGGCGAGCAGCGCGCCGGCGAGTCGGGCGGTGCGGATCGTGGTCATGCCGGGAGCGTAGGGCGGCCGCCTGCCGGATCCGCCGAAGTGGCCACTTCGGCGGACTGTCCCGGGTGGCCACGTCCGCCGAAGTGGCCACTTCGGCGTGTCAGTCGGTGTCCTCGCTCGTGCCCTCGTCGCCGGGCGCGTCGCTATCCCCGCCGCTATCCCCGTCCCCGGCGGCGTCCTCGTCCAGCGCCACGAGCGTGCGCTCGATGGTCACCTCGGTCTCGCCCAGCCCGCCGAGGGTGATGTCGTCGTAACCGGTCAGCTGACCGGTCTCGGCGTCGAGGTACAGGACGGTGCAGGTCAGCGGCTCGGGGTACTCCCCCTGCAGCGCGCGCAGGCCGGCGCCGCCGGTGGACCCCTGCACGAGCAGCAGCGTGCCGCCGTCCAGCGTCGTGGTGCGGCGGTTGTGCGTGTGCCCGGCGAGCACCAGGGGGACCACGCCGTCCAGCGGAGCCGCCTGCTGCGGGTCGTGCACCATCGCGATCGCCGGCGGTGTGGGCAGCTCCTGGGCGATCTCGGCCAGCTGCTCGCCGCTGGCCTGGAGCGACTCCTCGCCGACGTCGTTGGCCGGGTCGGGGGTGAAGCGCGGGTCGCGGGTGCCGACGATCGTGAGGCCCGCGACGGTCGTCGCGCTGTCGTCCAGCACCGTGGCGTTCGGCTGGGCCGCCACGAGGGCGGCGGTCACCGCCGAGTCGTGGTTGCCCCGGATGAACACGTACGGGACGTCCAGCCGGCCGATCGAGGCGATGGCCTGGTTCTCCGGCTGGCTGCCCCAGTCGGTGATGTCCCCGGTGTCGAGGACGGCGTCGACCCGGAACTGGGTGGCCACCTGGTTCATCAGGTCGAAGCCGGCGGGGTTGAGGTGGATGTCGGAGACGTGCAGCAGCACGACGGTGCCGGTGCCCCCGCCGGGCGCCGGCAGCGCGGAGAGGGCGGCGTACAGCGTGCTGACGTTGCCGACGAGGTCGGTCAGCGAGGCGCGGTAGGCGTCGAAGCGGGTCACGATGTCCTGCGCGTCCCCGATCAGGCCCGGGGCGTTGGCGAGCAGACCGGTGTAGGTCGGCTGGGCCAGCGCGTCGGGCCGCCAGGTTGCCGCCCCGATGCCCCCGGCCCCGGCCAGGACGACGACGACGGTCCCGGCCGCCACCAGCGGCTCCCGCCAGCGACGGCGGTAGACCACCGCCGTGAGCAGCACGGCGCCGCCGACCGCGGCCAGGGACGAGCGCACCACCAGGCTCGTGACCGCGTCGCGGAGGTCGGCGGTGACCCGGTCGACGAGGCTGTCCATCCGCCGGGGGTCCTGGACCAGGGCGCGGATGCGCGCCTCGTCGGCCCGCTGCAGCTGCACGTCCAGGCCCAGCGGTCCGTCGTAGGCGTCGACGTCCAGGGCGCCCAGGGGCGGGATGTCGAGGGCGACGCCGCCGCCGGTGGGGCTCACGCTGAACCGTGCGTCGAACGGCCCGAGCGGCGCGTCCACCCTGCCGAACAGCAGCAGTCCGACCAGCGCGCCGGTGAGGGCGACCAGTGCGCACAGCCCCCACCGGCCGGCGGTGCGCAGCCGGTTCCGGCGGGGCCGGTCGCGCGCCGGGACGCCGTCCGCGGGAGGGGGCACCTCGGCCGGCGGCGCGTCGGTCGGCTCGCTCATCCCACCAGGCTATTGAGCGCCGCCTCCGGGGGCCCGCCGACAGGCCATCTGCCGCGGTCCCGCCGGGAGAGCGGGCCGCGACCGGCCGCGGTCCTCAGTCCAGCTGCTCGGCCCGGGGCCGGAACAGCCAGCGCAGCGCGACGAAGCGCAGGGTGCCGATCGTCACCGTGACCAGGGCGACCAGGCCGAACTGCACCACCGGGTCGTCGGTGCCGGTCGCGGCGGTCAGCCAGGCCAGGGCGACGCTGGTGGAGACCAGGCCCGCGATCGACAGGGCCCCGCCCTCGACCTGGGCGGTCAGGAAGCCGACCCGCTCGCCGGCCCGGAACGTCAGCCGGCGGTGCATGTCGTTGGCCAGCACCGAGGTGACCACCGAGCCGATCCAGTTCGCCGGCTGCTCGCCGAGGCCGTGCAAGGTGACGAAGATCAGTGCGTACAGCGCGCTGGTCGACCCGCCGACCAGCACGAACCGGGCGAACTGCGCGATGGCGTCGTCCCCCCGGACCCTCCCCAGCGCCGCCTCCACCCACACGCCCCGCGGGCGGGAGAGGGTGGCGCACGACATCGTCAGCTCCTGGGTGGACACGCAGACCGTTCTGCAGCTTCCTCCTGGGAGCTGCCCGGACGCCAGCGGTATTCCTGCTGTGAGCAGTGCCTTCACCCGGGGGAGGGGTGGAGGCGGCCCCCAGGTCGCGTCCAGCCGCCGCACAGGCCGGCCGGGGACCGTGGCTGCATGACACCACGGCGCACCGACGGAACGGGAGCACTCCGGGTGCCGGGGGTGCTTCTGGCGCTGGCGGTCCTCCCGGTCGTCCTGGTCACCCTCAGCCCGGCGGGAGCCGGCTGGGCCTGGGGCGACCCGGTCACGGAGGTCCGGTGGTACCTCACCGGCCTGCACTCGCCGCCCGTGCTGCTGCAGCTGGTGGGCAACCTGCTGCTGCTCGCGCCGGCGGCGGTCCTCGCGGTGCTGCGCTGGCCGGTCCTGCGCCGGCCGGTGCCGCTGGCGACCGCCGCGGTGGCGGCCGGGACGACGGTGGAACTCCTGCAGTGGGCACTGCCGCTGGGCCGGGTGGTCTCACCGGTGGACGCGCTGCTGAACGCGGCCGGGGCGGTCGCCGTCGGGCTGCTGGTGGCCGCTGTCATCGCTCCGTGGCCGGGCGGCGTGCCGGGGGGCCGCCGGGGGTAGGGGGCGACCATGGGACTGATGGGTTTCCTCGATCGCCTGGCCGACGCCGATGCCTTCGACAAGGCGACGGAGCCGGCCCGCAAGGCCGTGCAGTCGGCGCTCAGGCCCGGCGCGCTCAAGGACTTCCTGCACGGCACCTGGCTGGGGCACCCGCTGCACCCGGTGCTGGTCCAGGTCCCGGTCGGCAGCTGGGTCTCGGCCGGGATCCTCGACGCCATCCCGCGGATGCGGCCGGCCGCGACGGTGCTGATCGGCACCGGCGTGGCGGCGTCGCTGCCCGCCGCCGCCTCCGGAGCCGCCGACTGGTCCGAGCAGGGCATCGGCGTCCGGCGGCTCGGCGTGGTGCACGCGGCCCTGAACACCGTCGCGCTGGGGTTCTACGTCGGCTCGCTGGCGGCCCGCGCCACGGGCCGCGGCACGCTGGGGCGCGTCCTGGCCTACGCCGGGCTCGGATTGGCCGGGAGCTCGGCCGCGATCGGCGGCCACATGTCCTACGCCCAGTCCTCGGGCGCGTCGCACGCGGCGACGGCGGCACGGGCGCTGTCCTCGGACTGGATCGACCTCGGCCCGCTCGACGACCTGCCCGAAGGCCGGCCGGCACTGCGCACCGGGACGGGCAGCGGTGTGGCGGTCCCGCTCGCCGCCGTCCGCCGGGGTGGGCGGGTCGACGTCTTCGTGGGGGCCTGCTCGCACCTGGCCGGACCGCTGTACGAGGGGCGCGTGGAGGAGGTGCGCGGGCACGCCTGCCTGGTGTGCCCGTGGCACGACTCCGCGTTCGACCTCGACAACGGCGAGCCGCGGCGCGGACCGGCGGCCAATCCGCAGGAGAGGCTCGAGGTGCGGATGCAGGCCGGCCACGTCATGGCGCGGCTGCCCAGCCACAACCGGTAGCCCCGCGCTCCTACGCTGCCGGGCGTGAGGCGGACGGCGGCCCGGGCGCTCGCACCGGTCGTGGCGCTGGTGGCGGTCCTCGGCGGGGCGGCGTGCGGCTCCGGCGGCTCCTCGTCGTCGCCGCCCGCGCCTGCGCCGTCCTCACCGGCGTCGTCCTCACCGGCGCTGCGCTCGGGCCCGCCGGTGCCGCCGGTGGCCGGCATCGCGGCCGAGGTGGTGGAGAACCGGACTGATCGTGCCGCCGGCGGGCAGGTCCAGGTCAAGGTCACCGACACGGGGACCGAGCCGTTCGCGGTGACCTCGGTGGCGCTGGACTCGCCGGGCTTCACGCCGCTGGCTCCCGTCGCGGTGACGGCCTCGTTCGTGCCGGGACGGCGGATCGACCTGCCCACTCCCTACGGGGCGCCGGTGTGCGGCAGCGCGGCGGAGCCGGCCGCCGCGCGGCTGACCCTCGTCCGGCCCGGCGGGGCGGTGGAGGAGCTGCGGGTGCCGCTGGTCGCGGAGGTGCTGGCCGGCGTCCACGCCCGGCTGTGCGCGGCGGAGGCGGTGCAGGAGATCGTCGCCGTCTCGGTGGTGGGCCTGGCGCCGGCCGGTGACACCCTGACCGGCCGTCTCGCCGTCACCCGGACCGGGGGCGCCGAGGCCGGCGTGACCGTGACGCGGGTGGAGGGCAACGTGCTGTACACCGCGGAGGCCGAGCTGCCGCTGGAACTGGGCGCGGGCGAGCGCGAGGTGTCGGCCGGGCTGATGATCACCACGGCGCGCTGCGATGCCCACGCGCTGGCCGAGACCAAGCAGCCGTACCTGATGCCGCTGGCCGTGGCGGTCGACGGCGGGCCGGAGGTCGTGCTCGACCTGCCGCTGGACGAGGTGCAGCGGGGTCAGCTGCGGGAGCTGACCGAGCGGGTGTGCGTGCCGTCCTGAACGCCGGACCGGCCCGGCCGCCCCGGGGGGAACGGGGCGGCCGGGCCGGGGCCTGGCGTCCGCCGGCCGGGCGCGCGCGGCGCAGTCCGGCGGCGGAACGGAGATGACGCTAGGTAACCGGCGGGGTCGCCGCGATCCCCTGACCGGGTGACGCCGCCCGGTCGGGTGCGCGCTGCGTCACCATCGACCGGGGTGGCGTTCAGGTCACCGCGGGGATGGGCACCGGGCGGCGATGTTCTTCCTCTTCTCCTCCCGTCTCGGCTGCCTGGGCTCGCTGCTGGTCTCCGCGGTGCTGACGCTGCTGGTGCTGCTGCTCCTCGACGTCCTCTGAGCAGCGGCCCCGGTCTCACCCGATCGGGTCCACCCGGCTCCAGGGTCGGCGGCCCGGTGCCGATGGCGGGACCGGGCACCCAGCCCCCCGACCTCGAGGACGCCGATGAGCCGCAGCACCGTCGCGTCGTCACCGTGGCGGCGTGCCCGGGGCCTGCTGAGCCGGCCGGCGGACCCGGTCGAGCACACCCGGTGGGTGCTGTTCCACGTCGGGCTGGCCGCGCTGGTGCTGACCGCCCCGGGCGCCGTCGCCGGCGCCGGGCCGGCCCGGACCGCCGTGCTCGCCGCCGCCGGTCTCGTCCTGGCCGCCGTGTGGACGCGGCGCTACCTGCTGCGCTCGGCCGGGACCGTGCTGGACGTCGTCGACGTGGCCGCGGTGACCGGTTTCGCGCTCGCCTGCTCGCTGCCGGCCGCCGCCTACGGGATCGCGCTGCCGGCCGTGTGGTCGCGGGCCATGTACGGCCGGACCCGTCACGTCGTCGCGTACGGCGTCGCGCTGGGCGCGGGCCTGGCGGCCGCTGCGCTGGCCCGCAGCGCCGGGCTGGGGCCGGAGGCCCACCTCGACATCGTCATCGGCGCGCTGCCGCTCATCGGCCTCACCGCCGTGGCGGCGCGCCACCTCGCCCAGCAGATGCTCGAGCGGGAGCAGACCCGGAGCCGGGACGGGGTGCTCCGCGCGCTGGGCACCAGCCTGCTCGGGCTCACCGACCCCGGTGCCATCCGCGACACCGGCTGGCGGGCGGTCGAGGACGTCTGCCAGGTGACCCCGGGGCTGCGGGCGCTGGCCGTGGCCGTGGACGAGGAGCGCGGCCTCCTGCGGGTGGTGGAGACGGCCGGCGAGTTCCACCGCCGGCCGGCGACCCTGCCGCGGGAGCTCGCGCCGGCCGGGGACGCCTGCGGCGAGGTGGAGGAGATCGGGGAACCGGCGGCACTGGCGGAGGCCGCCGGCTTCGCCCGGGTCTGGCTGCGGATGCCGCTGCCGGCCTTCCCCGGCCACACGGCGCACTTCCCGGGCGCCTGGATGCTGCTGGGTGCGCCCGACGGCGTATCGGCCGAGGCCGTCACCGCCATGCAGTCGCTGCACAACAAGGTGGCGCTGGCGATGCGCAGCAGCCAGGCCCACCGGGACCTGGAGACGCAGGCGCTGACCGACGCCCTCACCGGCCTGGCCAACCGGACGGCGTTCACCGCCGCCCTCGACGACGCCGTCCGCTCCGGCAGCGACCGGGCCTGGTTGCTGTTCCTCGACCTCGACGACTTCAAGGTCGTCAACGACGGGCTCGGCCACGCCGCCGGAGACGAGCTGCTGCGGCACGTGTCGGCCCGCATGCTGCGGGCCCTCCGCGAGGTGGATCTGTGCGCCCGGCTCGGCGGCGACGAGTTCGCCGTCCTGCTGCGCGACGCCGGTGAGGGCGAGGCCCGGCGGGTGGCGCAGCGACTGGTCGAGCTGCTCTCCGCGCCGGTCCGGCTGGACGGCCGCTTCGCGCAGGTGGGCGCCAGCGTCGGGCTGGCCCGGCTGGATCCGGGGCTCACCGCCACGGCCGCGGTGCAGCGCGCCGACATCGCGATGTACGCGGCCAAGGCAGCCGGCAAGAACCGGGTGCACGGCTTCACCGAGGAGCTCCTGGACGTGCACGGCACGGCGGGGCTGGAGGCCGAGCTGCGGCAGGCCGTGCTCGACGAGCAGTTCGTCGTCCACTACCAGCCGATCGTCGCGACCTCCGGCGGTCGCTGCGTGGCGGTCGAGGCGCTCGTGCGCTGGGACCACCCGGTCCGGGGGCTGCTGGCGCCGGACCAGTTCCTGGCGGTGGCCGAGCGGACCGGGATCGTCGCGGCGATCGGCGAGCAGGTGATGCGCCGGGCCTGCGCTGACGCCGCCGGCTGGCAGGACGGCGGGCGGCCGGTCGCCGTGCACGTGAACGTGTCGCCGTCGCAGCTGGCGCATCCCCGCTTCGTGACCGTGGTCCGGGACTGCCTGGCCGGCCACGTGCTGGCCCCCAAGCAGCTGGTCGTGGAGATCACCGAGTCGACCGTCCTCGACGCCCCGGCCGTCCGGCGGACCCTCGACGTGCTCGCCGCGGTCGGGGTCGGCATCGCCGTCGACGACTTCGGCACCGGCTACTCGGCGCTGACCACGCTGCGCACGCTGCCGGTGGACATCGTGAAGATCGACAAGTCCTTCGTCGCGGGTGCGGCCACGGAGGTCGCCGACCAGGCGGTGCTCGAGGCGATCGCGCAGATGGCCGACCGGCTCGGGCTGCAGACCGTCGCCGAGGGCGTCGAGTGCCCGGCGCAGCAGGAGTTCGTGCAGCGCGCGGGCATCACCGCCGTCCAGGGCTATCTGCACCAGCGGCCCATCCCGGCGGCCGAGCTCGGCGCCTGGCTCGAGGGGCGCGGCGCCCGGCGGCTCTCGACCTCGCCGGCCTGACCGGCGGTAGCCTCGGGCCGGGCCGCGGCCACCGCACCCACCGGGCCTCTAGCTCAACTGGCAGAGCAGCGGACTTTTAATCCGCGGGTTGTGGGTTCGATCCCCACGGGGCCCACCCGCCGAGGGCCCGCCATCCGTGCGCCCATCGAGGTGCGGCGTCCGTCCGGCGGTCCGGTCATCGGACCGGCCCCGGGTCACGACGGCCCGGCCGCCGGAGCCCGCCGGGCCGCTTCGAGGATCGACTCCCGGACGGCGGCCGGGAGGGCCGGACGGCCGAACAGGTACCCCTGGCCGCGCTCGCAGCCCATGGCCCGCAGGGCGCGCAGCTGGCCCTCCGTCTCCACGCCCTCGGCCACGATCCGCAGCCCCAGCCCGTGCCCGAGCCCCACGATGCCGGCGACCATCGGCGATCGCGCGTCATCGGCGAGGCGTGCGGTGAACGACCTGTCGACCTTCATCTCGCTGACCGGCAACCGGTTCAGCTGGGCCAGCGACGAGTAGCCGGTCCCGAAGTCGTCGACCGAGATGCCGACGCCGAGGCCGTCGAGTTCCTCCAGGTGTCCGTGCCGGGTGGCCACGGCGGAGAGGACCTGGCTCTCGGTCACCTCCAGGATCAGCCGGGAGCACGGCAGGTCCGTCTCCCGGAGGATCCGCTCGACGGTGGCGGTGAAGCCGGGATCGGTGAGCTGGACGGCGGAGACGTTGACGGCGACCTCCAGGTGCAGCCCGTCCACCTGCCAGGCCGCCACGGTGCGGCACGCCTCGGCAAGGACGTGCACCCCCACCTCCCGGATGAGGCCGCTCGCCTCGGCCAGGGGGATGAAGACGTCCGGCGGCACGGCGCCGAGGACGGGGTGGTCCCACCGCGCGAGCGCCTCGACGGCGACGACCCGGCCGCTCGCCAGGTCGACCTGCGGTTGCAGGTGCACCCCGATCTCGCCGCGCCCGACGGCGCCGTGCAGATCCGTCTCGAGCCGCAGGCGCTCGCGCCCGGTCGTCCTGGTCCGGCAGTGCCAGGAGCTGGATCCTGCTCCGCTTCATGTCCTCCCGTGCCCGCTCGACCAGGTCCCGCGTCGACTGCTGCGCCACGCCGTCGTCCATGCCTGCCGCCGTCGCCTCGTCCACGGCGGTCCCGATCGAGAGCTGGACGAACACCTCCTGGTCCCCGACCGGCACCGGTGCCAGCAGGAACCGGCGGATCCGGTCGGCGACCTCTCCTGCACCGACCTCGGACGTGTCGGGCAGCAGGACGGCGAACTCGTCCCCGCGGAAGCGCGCCACGGAGTCCTGGCTGCGGACCGCCGACCGCAGCCGGCGGGCGACCACCTGGAGCACCTGGTCGCCCGCTCCGTGCCCGAGGCTGTCGTTGATGCGCCTGAGCCGGCTGATGTCGCAGAAGAGGACGGCGACGCGTCCGGTTCGCGACCTGGGCGCCCTCAGGGCGGCGCCGGCCCGGGTCTCGAGGACCGCACGGTTCGGCAGGCCGGTGAGGGGGTCGTGTGCGGCCCGGTGGCGGATCTCGTCCATCAAGTGCGTGTTGTCCAGCGCCACGCCGGCCAGACCGGAGAGTCCCCAGAGCCGCTCGGTGACGCCCTCGCCGAGCGCGGCCGGTGCCGTGCTGTGCGCCCAGTGGGCCAGGACGATGCCCACCAGCCGATCGTCGACCTTCACCGGTACCCCGGCCATCGCGGTCACCTCGAAGGCGCCGAGCACCTCGGCGGCCCACGGGGAGCTCGACCGGTCGACGAGCATCGGCGCTCCGACGGCGGCCATCTCCCGCAGCTCAGGGCTGTCGGCGGTGCTGGTGGTGTAGTCCGCCAGTTTCGGGGCCAGGTCCTGCGGCCAGCCGCTCATCCCGGCGATCCAGACGGACTGGGCCTCCGGTTCCCACAGGGCAACCGCGGACCGGTCGGCACCGCAGAGCGCCGGAACGGCATCGGCGACGATCTGGGCGATCTCCCGCGGCTCCCGGCGCCCGGCCATCGAGCGGGCGACCGCGAGCAGCAGGCGCGCTGTCTCCTCCTGCTCCCGGGCCTCTGCCAGTGACGCGGCCAGTTCGATGGCGGCCGCTGCATGGCGGGCGTAGGCGGTGAGCAGCTCGACGTCCCCGGGGAAGGTGTGCTGCCCGGGCCAGGCGACCACGGCGAGGACGCCGTAGTGCCGCGTCGCGGAGGTCACCGGCACGGCGAGCACGGACGTGCCGCCGACCTCCCGGCAGCCGACCTCCAGCCGGCCGTCCCCGAGCGCGGCCAGCACCGACGAGCCCAGGCCTCGCGAGCGCACGTGCCGTCGACCGTGCGGCAGGCGCACGTCGAGCACGTACCCCGGCGCGTGCACCGCCTGGTCCGCCCGCGAGGCGACGCGGTCGAGGGTGTCCTCGAGGGAGTCCCCGCTGAGGAGATCGGTCGCGGCTGCCTGCAGGTTGCGCAGCCGCTCCTCGGCATCGGCGGCCGGCGCTGCGACGGTGCTCCCCGGTGCGGAGCGGTGCCCGGTCCGCCGCCGCCAGCGGGGGCGCGCAGTCCGCTCCTCCCACGTGACCGTGTACTCGCACTGCGCCTCTCCGTCGACCTGGCAGGCCCGGTGGTCGACGACCGCAGGGGGCAGGCCGAACAGCACGGGGACCTCGCGCAGCAACCCGACGTTGTAGTCGCAGTCCACCCGGCTGGGAGCGTGCGGGGGGAGCACCCGCCACGTCAGTTGCGCCGTGCGCTCCGCAGCGGCCTCGCAGCGGAACACCGCGGAGGTGTCGAACCGGGGCGAGATCCGGGAGACCTGCCGCAGGACACCGGCGGGGGATCCGAAGGCGGTCAGCACGGTCCGCAGCGCCGTCACCGCAGGGTCCGAGATCGCGGCGGCGCCGAGCGCGAGCCCGATACGCGGGTCACCGAGCTCCTCGGCGGCCGCCGCGAACAGGCGCAGCTTCTCCGGATAGGACACCCGCCCCCGGACGCCCGTCAGCTGCGTTCGCCGGCCGGCCAGATCCGCGCGGTCGAGCACGCGCTCGACCGCGTGCTCGCCGCCGCGCTCGGCCACGACACGCAGCAGGAGCCGAGTGGTGACCGTGGAGGTCCCCGCCAGCGCCTTCGTCCCGTCCACGGTGCCTCCTGTCCTGTCCCTGCGGGCCGCGCTCACCGCCGACCTTCCCGGCAGATATCGGCCGATGTCGTCTCGGCTTGAGTGAAGGTCGAGCCGGCTCCCACCCGTCAGGGGCCACGGCGACCCGCCGCGCCCGGTGGTGCGGGAGGCGAGCGCCCGACCGCCCGGGACGGACGCCGGCGTGCGGGAGCGCCGGGCCCGCACGGCCGAGGGTGCGAGGGCTCTCGGTCGCGACCCTCCGGAGCCCCGGCCTGTGCGTGGCGCGCGGGCTGACCTGTGAGTATGGCCGGGTGGACGGCGCCGGTACGCGGGTGCCCTGGTCGGTCTGGCTGGGGCCGCGGGTCCGCCGTCCCTCCGATCTCGTCCGGCTCGGCGGGGCCCTCGCCGGCCTCGGCTTCCTGGTCTTCGGAGCGCTGCTGGCGCCCGACGTCGCCACGGACGTGGCCGACGCCGTCCCCGCGGCGACGGCCGGCCCGGTCCGGGTGCTGCTGTCCATCGCCTCCGTGGCGATCTCGCTGGGCACCCTCGGCGTCATCGTCGCCGTCCTCGTGGACGCCGGGCGGTCTCGCCGCCCCGCACTGCTCACCGCGGTGCTGGCCTGCCTCGCCGGGCTCGTGCTCGCCGCCCTCGCCGAGAGCCTCGGGGACGCGGCCGGGGGCGTCGTGGCGCACGCGCTGACCGGTCCGCGCGACGACGCGGCGCTCGTGCCGGTCACCGCGGCGACCGCCCTCCTCGTCGGCGCCGACCTGCAGCGCCGCCGACGCTGGCTCGCGCCGGCCCGGTACGCGGTGCTGGCTGCGGCCGCCACCTCGGTGGCCCTCGGGTCGGTGACCGTGCCGGGAGCGATCGGCGCCCTGCTGCTGGCCGCGGTGGTCGGCTGCGGTGCTCGGCTGGCCGTGGGGGTCGCCCCCGCCCGCCCCGCGGAGGACGCCGTGCGGTCGGCGCTGGCCCGCGCCGGCGTTCCGCTCGACGGTCTGCGGCTGGCCGAGCAGTCGACCGGCCGTGCCCGCTACGTGGGGACCGACGCCGAGGGCGAGGTCTGCGTGACCGTCGTCGACCCGGACGGCCGCGGGCCCTCCGTCGTCCGCCGGCTCGGCCGGATGGTGCGCTTCCGCGCCGCGGTCGTCGGCCGGCCGGCGCTCACCCAGCGCGGCCTGATCGAGCGGCAGGCGCTGAGCGCCTCACTGGCCGCCGCCGCCGGTGTCGCGGCGCCGGCGGTCCTGGCGGTGCTCTCGGTGGGCCCGGCGCTGATGCTCGTCGAGCGACCGCTGACGGGGCTCCCCCTGACCGGGGCCGAGGGCCCGGCGGGTGCTCCGGAGGGACTGGAGGCGGCGTTCCGGGCCCTGCGTCGCCTGCACGACAACGGCCTGGCGCACGGGGCGATCGGGCCCGACACGGTGGTCCTGACCGCCGAGGGGGAGGCAGGGTTCACCGACCTCGGCGCGGCGCAGCCCGCTGCCGGTGAGCTGCAGCGCGACCTCGACGTCGTGGCCCTGCTCGCCGTGGGGGCCCTGGTCGCCGGCGCCGCCGGATCGGTGGCGGCGCTGCGGTCGGAGTACAGCGGGGACCCGGCCATGCAGGCCCGGCTCGGCGCGCTCGTCCGGCCCCTGGCGCTCGCCCCGCCGCTGCGCCGCCCGGTGCGCCGCGCCGACGTCCTGGGCCCGCTGCGGGCGGAGCTCGCGGTCCCGGGCGGCCCGCCGGGTGCCGCGCCGCGGCTGGAGCGCTTCGCGATCCGCACGATCCTCACCGTGGCGGCCACGGTCGTGGCCGCCTTCCTGCTGGCCACGCAGCTGTCGCGGGTCAGCCTCCTCGACGAGCTGCGCGACGCCGATCCCTGGTGGTTCGGCGTGGCGCTGGTCGGCTCGGCGGTCACCTACCTCGGCGCGGCCCTGGTGCTGGTGGCCTTCACCCCGTCGGCGATCTCCCTCGCCCGCACGACGCTGGTGCAGGTGGCCGCGTCGTGGCTGACGCTCGTGACGCCGCCGACCGTGGGACACGTCGGGCTGAACGTCCGCTTCCTGCAGCGGTCCGGGATGCCGGTCCCCGCCGCAGCGGCGACCGTCGCGGTCAGCCAGGTGGCCACCGTCGTCGTCACGATCGCGCTGCTGCTGGTCGCCGGCTGGGTCAGCGGCGTGACGACGGCGCGGCTGTCGCTGCTGCCCAGCGGCCAGGTGCTGCTCGTGCTCGTCGGTGCCCTCCTGGCGGTGGCCGCGCTGCTCGCGGTGCCGCCCGTCCGGCGCCTGCTGCACAGCCGGCTCGAGCCCTTCGTCCGGCACTCGCTGCCCCAGCTGCTGACCGCGGCCACCGATCCGCGGCGGCTGGGCACCGCGCTGCTCGGCATCCTGGTGCTCAACGCCGGGTACGTGCTGGCGCTCGACGCCTCGCTGCGGGCCTTCGCCGGGTCGGTCTCGCTGCCCACCCTGGCCGGGGTGTACCTGGTCGCCTCCACGGTGGGCTCGGTGGCGCCCACCCCGGGGGGTCTCGGGGCGGTCGAGGCGGCGCTGGTCGGCGGCCTGACCGCGGTCGGCGTGCCGGTGGCGACGGCTCTGGCCGCCGTGCTGGCCTTCCGCACCGCCACGTTCTGGCTGCCCGCGCCGGTCGGGTGGGTCGCCTTCGTCCACCTGCAGCGCCGCCGGCACATCTGACCGGCCGCCTCACCGGCCGCCTCAGCGGCCGACGTAGGCCGCCAGGTGCTCGCCGGTCAGCGTGGAACGGGCGGCGACCAGGTCGGCCGGTGTCCCCTCGAAGACGACCCGGCCGCCGTCGTGGCCGGCGCCCGGACCCAGGTCGACGATCCAGTCCGCGTGCGCCATGACGGCCTGGTGGTGCTCGATGACGACGACCGACTTGCCGGCGTCGACCAGCCGGTCGAGCAGCGCGAGCAGGTTCTCCACGTCGGCCAGGTGGAGTCCGGTCGTGGGCTCGTCGAGGACGTAGACGTCACCCTTCTCCGCCATCTGTGCCGCGAGCTTGAGCCGCTGCCGCTCGCCGCCGGACAGCGTGGTGAGCGGCTGGCCGAGGGTGAGGTAGCCGAGGCCGACGTCGGCCAGCCGGCGCAGGATCGTGTGCGCGGCCGGGGTGCGGGCCTCGCCCGCGCCGAAGAACGCCTCGGCCTCGGTCACGGGCAGGGCCAGCACCTCGGCGATGTCCTTGCCGCCGAACCGGTACTCCAGGACCGCCGCCTGGAACCGCTTGCCCTCGCAGTCCTCGCACGGCGACTCGACGGTCGCCATCACGCCGAGCTCGGTGTAGATGACCCCGGCGCCGTTGCAGGTGGGGCAGGCCCCCTCGGAGTTGGAGCTGAACAGCGCCGGTTTCACGCCGTTGGCCTTGGCGAAGGCCTTGCGGATCGGCTCGAGCAGCCCGGTGTAGGTCGCCGGGTTGCTGCGCCGCGACCCCTTGATGGCGCCCTGGTCGACCACCACCACGCCCTCCCGGGGCGCGACCGAGCCGTGGATCAGCGAGCTCTTGCCCGACCCGGCGACGCCGGTGACCACCGTCAGCACCCCCAGCGGGATGTCCACGTCGACGTCGCGCAGGTTGTGCGTGCTCGCCCCCCGGACCTCCAGCGCCCCGGACGGCGTCCGCACCGCCGGCTTGAGCGACGCGCGGTCGTGCAGGTGCCGCCCGGTGAGCGTGCCGCTGGTCCCGAGCCCCTCGACGGTCCCCTCGAACACCACCTCGCCGCCCGCGGAGCCGGCCCGCGGGCCGAGGTCGACGACGTGGTCGGCGATCGCGATGGTCTCCGGCTTGTGCTCGACGACGAGCACCGTGTTGCCCTTGTCCCGCAACTGCAGGAGCAGGTCGTTCATCCGCTGGATGTCGTGCGGGTGCAGCCCGATCGTCGGCTCGTCGAAGACGTAGGTCACGTCGGTGAGCGACGAGCCGAGGTGCCGGATCATCTTCGTGCGCTGCGCCTCGCCGCCGGACAGCGTGCCGGCGGGCCGGTCGAGCGACAGGTAGCCGAGCCCGATCCCGGCAAACGAGTCCAGCAGGTGCTGCAGCCCGTCGAGCAGCGGCTTCACGCTCGGCGCCTCCAGCGCCCGGACCCACTCGGCGAGGTCGCTGATCTGCATCGCGCAGAGGTCGGCGATGTTCTTCCCCTCGATCCGCGACGACCGCGCCTCCGGGGTCAGCCGCGTGCCCTCGCACTCCGGGCACCGCTGGAAGGTGATCACCCGCTCCACGAAGGCGCGGATGTGCGGCTGCATCGCGTCGACGTCCTTGGACAGCATCGACTTCTGGATCTTCGGGATCACGCCCTCGTAGGTGAGGTTGATCCCCTCGACCTTGATCTTGGTGGGCTCCTTGTAGAGGAGGTCGTCGAGCTCCTTCTTCGTGAACTGCCCGACCGGCTTGTCCATGTCGAAGCCGAAGCCGCTGAAGATGCGGCCGTACCAGCCCTCCATGCTGTAGCCGGGCACCATCAGCGCGCCCTCGGCCAGCGACTTCGACGCGTCGTACAGCGCGGTCAGGTCGAAGTCGGAGACCGATCCCATGCCCTCGCACCGCGGGCACATCCCGCCCAGGTAGGTCACGTCGCGGACGACGTCCTTCTGGACGCGCCCGCCGGCCTTCTCGGTGCTCATGACGCCGCTGGCCTTCCGCGTCGGCACGTTGAACGAGAACGCCGTCGGCGGGCCGATCTGCGGCGTGCCGAGCCGGCTGAACAGGATCCGGAGCATCGCGTTGGCGTCGGTGGCGGTGCCGACCGTGGACCGCGGGTTGGCCCCCATCCGCTCCTGGTCGACGAGGATGGCCGTCGTCAGGCCCTCGAGCCGGTCGACCTCCGGCCGGGCCAACGTCGGCATGAAGCCCTGCACGAAGGCGCTGTAGGTCTCGTTGATCATCCGCTGCGACTCCGCGGCGATCGTGTCGAACACCAGCGAGCTCTTGCCCGAGCCCGAGACGCCGGTGAACACCGTCAGCCGGCGCTTGGGGATCTCGACGCTGACGTCCTTGAGGTTGTTGACCCGCGCCCCCAGCACGCGGATCAGGTCGTGGCCGTCGGCGGGGTGCCGCTGGTCGGAGCGGGTGCTCATTGGGGTCTCCGTTCCGCTGGTGAGGCGAGGTCAGGGCAGCTGCTGGATGCGGAGCATGTTCCCGGCGGGATCCCGGAACGCGCAGTCCCGTACACCGTACGGCTGGTCGACCGGTTCCTGCACCACCTCGGCGCCGCCGGCCGCGATCCGCTCGAACGCCGCGTCGAGGTCCTTCGTGGCGAGGATGAGGCTCGCGTAGGTGCCCTTGGCCATCATCTCGGCGATCGTGCGCCGCTCCTCCTCGGTCACGCCGGGGTTGGCGGCCGGCGGGTGCAGCACGACAGAGGTGCCCTCGCCGCCCGGCGGGCCGACGGTGATCCAGCGCATCGGGCCGGAGCCGACGTCGAGGCGGACCTCGAAGCCGACGGTGTCCCGGTAGAAGGCCAGCGAGGCCTCCGGGTCGTCGTGGGGGAGGAAGGTCTGGTGGACGGCGATGTCGGTCATGGCGGTCACGCTAGGGACGAGGGCGCTGCCGGGGCTTCTCGATTTCTGACCGGTCGCGGAGCCGGACCGGCCGGGTGACCTGCTTGGCCACGCACGGCGGCAGTCCGGCGGTCGTCTGCGCGAGCGCGCGGCGGTAGGCGCTCGGCGACATCCCGACCAGCTCGGTGAACCGGGTGCTGAACGTGCCCAGCGACGAGCAGCCCACGGCGAAGCACACCTCCGTGACGCTGAGGTCGCCGCGCTGCAGCAGGGCCATCGCCCGCTCGATGCGGCGGGTCATGACGTAGGAGTACGGCGACTCGCCGTAGGCGCGCCGGAACTCGCGGCTCAGGTGCCCGGCCGACATGTGCGCGCCGCGGGCGAGCGTCTCGACGTCCAGCGGCCGGGCGTACTCGCGGTCGATCCGGTCGCGGACGCGCCGCAGCCGCGCGAGGTCGCGCAGCCGCTGGTCGGCGGGCGTGCTCGTCACGGGCGCCGATCCTGCCGGGTCGGGACGGCGTCGTGCGCGGTCGGCCGCGCGCACGCGCGGGCATCGTCCTCCGCCGACGTGGCCACTTCGGCGGGGTTCCCCGCCGGGACGGCCACGTCGGACAGGCGGCATCACACCGCCAGGGGCTAGCGACAGTCGGCGTGTATCGATTGACAATCGATAGCAAGAGCGCGAGGGTCGATACATGTCCCGGATCCCCCGCGTGGTGCTGCCGTTGCGCGTCCTGCTCGTCGTGGTGTTCGCCGCGCTCGTGGCCGCGCAGGTCGCGGCGCTGCCCCGGATGCTCCCCGACATCGCCGACCCCTCGCCGGAGCAGTCGACGGTGCGGGCGGCCATGCTCGCCGCCTCGGTGCTCGGCCTGGTCTGCGTGCAGGTGGTCGTCGTGTGCACCTGGCGGCTGCTGACCCTCGTCGCCGACGACCGCATCTTCAGCGCGGATGCCCTGCCGTGGGTCGACGCGATCGTGCGGGCGGTCGCGGTCGGGGAGGCGATGCTCGCCGGGGCCCTCGTCTGCTCCTACTACTTCGTCGTCGACGAGGTCAGCGACGACCCGGCGCTGCCGCTGCTGCTGCTCGTGCTCCTGCTGATCGGGGCCGTGGTCGGGCTCCTCCTGGTCGTGATGCGCGCGCTGCTGCGGCACGCCACCGCGCTGCGCACCGACCTGGATGCGGTCATCTGATGCCGATCGTCGTCCGCATCGACGTGGAACTGGCCCGCCGGAAGATGAGCGTCGGCGAGTTCGCCGAGCGCGTCGGGCTCACCCCCGCCAACGTCGCCGTGCTGAAGAACGGCCGCGCCAAGGCGGTCCGCTTCAGCACGCTGGAGGCGATGTGCCGGGTGCTCGGCTGCCAGCCCGGCGACCTGCTCGAGTGGGTCCCCGACGAGCACGACGCCCCGCTGCCCGCGCACGAGCCTGCCCCGTGACCGGAGCGTGGTCGGCCGACGTGCTCGTCGTCGGTGCCGGGCTCGCTGGCCTGCACACGGCCACCCTGCTGGCCCGCTGCGGGCACGACGTACTGCTGGCCGAGCGCCGTCCCACCCTGACCGGCGCCGTCCGCACGACCGGGATCTTCGTGCGCCGGACCCTCGACGACTTCCCGCTGCCGGCGGAGCACCTCGGGCCGCCCATCCGGCGCGTCGTGCTGTACCCGCCCGATCGGCGGCGGTCGGTCGAGCTGGACAGCGAGCGCGACGAGTTCCGCGTCGGGGACATGGGCCCGCTCTACCTCGCCGCGGCCCGGGAGGCGGCCGGCGCGGGGGTGCGGATCGCGCTGGGGACCCGCTGCGGCGGGCGGGACGGCGGTGACTGGCTGCTCACCGGCCCCGGCGGGCCGGTGCGGGTCCGGGCACGGTTCGCCGTCGGCGCCGACGGCGCGCGGTCGCGGGTGGCCCGCGATCTCGGCCTGGACCGCAACCGGCACCTGCTCGTCGGTGCGGAGGAGGTCTTCCCGGTGGCCGGGTCCGCCGGGCCGCCCACCTTCCACTGCGTGCTCGACCCCGCCCTGGCGCCGGGCTACCTGGCCTGGGTGGTCGACGACGGCCGGCACGCCCACGTCGGCGTCGCCGGTCACGCCACCCGGTTCCCCGACGGTCTGCGGGCGGCCCTGGACGCGTTCCGCGCCTCCGCGCCGGGCCGGCCCGTCCCCGCCGTGCCCGGGGACGTCGAGCGGCGCGGCGGCCCCATCCCCGTCGGCGGGCTCCTGCGGCGGATCGCCTCGTCGGACGGCCTGCTCGTCGGGGACGCGGCGGGGGCGGTCTCCCCGCTCACGGCCGGCGGCCTCGACCCGTGCCTGCGCCTGTCCGCGCACGCCGCCGCCGTCCTCGACGAGGCGCTGCGCGCCGGCCGGACCGACCTGCCGGCCGCCTACGACGGCGCGGACCTGCGGGCGCGTTTCCGCGGGCGGCTGCTGCTGCGCCGCGGGCTCTCCGGCGTCCGGACGACGGCCGTGGCGTCGGCCGGCTTCGCCCTGCTGCGCACGCCGCCCGGGCGGGCCGCGGCGCGCCGGGTGCTGTTCGGGGACCGCTCCTTCCCCGACCCCTCGCCCGCCGTGCCGGCCGACATGCCGCGCCCGGGTGCGACCGCCCGGTCCTGACCGGCCCGCCACGCTCCTGACCTCGCCGTATGTCGACATGGCGGCGGATCGGGAGCGGGGTCACCGGCCCCGCTCGAGGCGTTCACAACGGTTGTGTTGCGGCGTCGCCCGGGTCGTGTCCGGCGGGCCGCCGGCGCGGGTCGCGGACCCCACTATTCGTGCTGTCAGCGGCTCTTCCCCGGCCGCGACGGACGCCTCGAGGAGCACCCGCGTGAACGCCCCCCATGCACTGGCCACCCGCCCGCCCTCCCGGTCCGGGACGGACGAGCAGACCGGGCTGACGGCGCTGCTGGACATGTTCTCGGCGGAGGAGGTGCCGGCCGGTACCCCCTCGCCGGGGCAGCGCCCGCGTCCGACCCTGCGGGCCTCCGCGCCCCGCCTGGGTGCCCGCCTGCTCGCCTGGACCCGCGCGTCGTCGCAGCGCGCGGCCGCGTGGGGCGCCGGCCCGCAAGGAGCCTGGCGTGCCTGGTGAGGAGCTGCTCCTGCTCTGGCCGGCGGTGACCCTGCTCGGCTTCCTGCTGCTGGCGGCCCTCGTGGTGGCGCTGGGGCGCGGTTCGACCGCGCGGTACGAGTTCGAGCGCAACGCGGTGCAGGCCCGGACCGCGGCGGTACCGGCCGCCGCCGCCCCCGTGGCGCGCTCGGTGGAGGCCGCTCCCGGCCCGCGGCCGGTGGACGGCGGGCTCGACAGCAGCCCGGACGGCGGGTCGGACGGCGCCGGGGCGCCGGCGCGGGCCGCGCAGGCGACGGCGGTCGGGGTCGCCACCCACCCGGCGGGCCGGCGGATCGGCGAGCCCGGGTCCGCCCCGGCCTGGTGGCTGGTCGACGCGGACGTCGACGAGCCCGGCGACCACGCCGTCGCCGGGCCCTTCCCCGACCGCGTCGAGGCCGACTGGGCGCTGCTGGCCCTCGGACTGGCCGAGTCCACCCGCGTTATCTACGGCTCCCAGCGGGCCGACGGCACCGTCGTCCGCCGGCAGCTGCCCACCGAGCGGGCCTGGCTGGCCGACCTGGGGAACCAGCTCGACCGCCTCGGCGACGACTGGGACGAGCTGGTCTCCGACGACGACGCGCTCACCACGCTCGTGGTCGAGATCGCCGCCGCGCTGGTCGAGGCGGGGCTGCCGCTGCACGACTGCGCCGGGCACGGCGCCGCCGGCGGGGTCTGCCTGAGCCCCGGTCCCGCGCTGGCCGGGGTGCTGGTCACCTGGCACCAGCACGACCGGATGAGCGTCGACCAGGTGCGCGGCGCGGCGATGGAGGCCGCCGTCCAGCGGACTCTGAGCGCCGCCGTCGCGGAGGTGCTGCGCGCCACGGGCTTCGAGGTGGAGCCCTTCGGGTCCAGCGGCTGCTGGATGGTCACGCCCGGTCCGCGGTGAGCGGGCCGCGACTCCCCGTGGCCGCCGCGCGAGATCCGCGCGACGCGCCGGGAGCCCGCCCGGCGGGAGCGCGGTCCGGCGGCGGTCCGGCTCCTACGTTTCGAACGGCCCACGGCCCGGCTCGCCGGCGACGTGCGGCACCGGCGCTCTCCCCGGCGCCGGCCCCAGCTCTGGAGTGGTGGTGCACAGCGTGAGTCGACTGCCTGTCAGCGGGATCGCCCTCGGCGGCGCGACGGCCCTGGGCTGGTGGCTCACCGAGGTCGAGGACGACGGGCGGGGCCCGGTCGTCGCGGGTCCCTTCCCCACCCGTGCCGAGGCCGGTTGGGCGGCCGCGGAGCACGCGCCCGGGTCGGTCGAGGCGGTCTACGGCGTGCGCCGCCCCGACGGCCGGGTCAAGCGCCGCCCCTCACCGCAGGAGTGGGCGTGGCTGGCCTACCTGGGGGAGCAGCTGCAGCGCCTGCCGGCCGAGTGGGAGGAGGTCGTCGACGACGAGGACCCGCTGACCACGCTCGCCGTCGAGGTGACCGCCGCGCTGGCCGAGGCCGGCCTGCCCCTGCACGACGCCGCGGGCGACGACGGCGCGCTCGGCGGCGCCTGCCTGGGCTGCCAGCCCGACCTCGACGGGATCGTCGTCACCTGGCGCCAGCACGAGCGGATGAGCGTGGACCAGGTGCACGGTGCCGCCGCCGACGCCGCGGTCGCGCAGGTGATGAACCGGGCGCTGGCCGACGTCCTGTCCGTCCGCGGGTTCGCCGTCGAGCCCTTCGGCGGCGGCAGCGGGCACGTCGTCCGCCGCGCCGGCTGAGCCCGGGGGCGGAGCCGGGCGGCCAGGGCGCCCGGCCGCCCCGGAGCATTGGCCCTCCTCCGGCCAGTCGGACGCCCGGGCCGCCCCGGAGCATTGGCCCTCCTCCGGCCAGTCGGACGCCCGGAGCGGCCGCCTCCGGGCCAACGCCCGGCCGGGCCGTCGTCCGCGCCGCCTGACTGCCGCCGTCCCCCGCCGTAGTGGCGCCTTCGGGGGGTGGGTCGGGGGCGGCTGTGGATGGTCATGGATGAGTGTGCAAAATCAGGAGGCAGTCCCAGGTCCTCAGTTCCCTGCCCGTCGGCGAGCGCGTCGGGATCGCCTTCTCCGGAGGGCTGGACACGTCGGTGGCCGTCGCGTGGATGCGCGACAAGGGCGCGGTGCCCTGCACCTACACCGCCGACATCGGCCAGTACGACGAGCCGGACATCGCCTCCGTGCCCGGGCGCGCCGAGGCCTACGGCGCGGAGGTCGCCCGGCTGGTCGACGGCCGGGCCGCCCTGGTCGAGGAGGGGCTCGCCGCGCTCACCTGCGGTGCCTTCCACATCCGCTCCGGCGGGCGGGCGTACTTCAACACCACGCCGCTGGGCCGCGCGGTCACCGGCACGCTGCTGGTGCGGGCGATGCTCGAGGACGACGTCCAGATCTGGGGCGACGGCTCGACGTTCAAGGGTAACGACATCGAGCGCTTCTACCGGTACGGCCTGCTGGCCAACCCGGGGCTGCGGGTCTACAAGCCGTGGCTGGACGCCGCCTTCGTCAGCGAGCTGGGCGGGCGCACCGAGATGTCGGAGTGGCTCGTCGCCCACGGGCTGCCCTACCGGGACAGCACGGAGAAGGCGTACTCCACCGACGCCAACATCTGGGGCGCCACGCACGAGGCCAAGCGGCTGGAGCACCTGGACACCGGCCTGGAGATCGTCGAGCCGATCATGGGCGTCCGGTTCTGGGACCCCTCGGTGGAGATCCCCACCGAGGACGTGACCATCGGCTTCGCGCAGGGCCGCCCGGTCACCATCAACGGCAAGGAGTTCGACTCCGCCGTCGCGCTCGTGCTCGAGGCCAACGCGATCGGCGGCCGGCACGGGCTGGGCATGTCCGACCAGATCGAGAACCGCATCATCGAGGCCAAGAGCCGCGGCATCTACGAGGCCCCGGGCATGGCGCTGCTGCACGTCGCCTACGAGCGGCTGGTCAACGCCATCCACAACGAGGACACCCTCGCCAGCTACCACTCCGAGGGCCGGCGGCTGGGCCGGCTGCTCTACGAGGGCCGCTGGCTGGACCCCCAGGCGCTCATGCTGCGGGAGTCGCTGCAGCGGTGGGTCGGCATGGCCGTCACCGGCGAGGTCACGCTGCGCCTGCGGCGGGGCGAGGACTACTCGGTCCTGGACACCGCCGGCCCGGCCTTCAGCTACCACCCCGACAAGCTCTCCATGGAGCGCACCGTCGACTCCGCCTTCGGCCCGACCGACCGGATCGGGCAGCTGACCATGCGCAACCTCGACATCGCCGACTCCCGTGCCAAGCTCGAGCAGTACGCCGGCCTGGGCATGGTCGGCACCGCGCAGCCGGCCCTGGTCGGCGCCGCGCAGGCCGCCTCCACCGGGCTGATCGGTGCCCTGACCGAGGGTGGCGCCGAGGCGATCGCCTCGCGCGGCGAGGTCTCCCCCGACGAGGAGCTGCTGGACCGCGCCGCCATGGAGGCGGGCACCGACTAGCGTCCCGGGGCGTGCCCACACTCACGCGGGAGGACGACGTCCTCGTCCTCGACCTCGGCGACGACGAGAACCGCTTCACCCCCGACTGGCTGACCGGGGCCGAGCGGGCGCTCGACGAGGTCGAGGCGGCCGAGGGGGCGCGGGCCCTGGTCACCACGGGCAGCGGCCGGTTCTACTCCAACGGGCTGGACCTGGACTGGCTGCTCGCCCACCCCGCGGAGGGGCAGGGGTACGCCGCGCGCATCGAGGTGCTGCTGGCCCGCGTGCTCGCCGCGCCGCTGTACACGGTCGCCGCGCTGCCCGGGCACGCCTTCGGCGGCGGCGCCATGCTGGCCCTGGCGCACGACAGCCGGGTGATGCGCGCCGACCGAGGCTTCTGGTGCCTGCCGGAGGCCGCGCTCGGGCTGCCCTTCCAGCCGGGGATGGCCGCGCTCATCCAGGCCCGGCTGACCCCGCAGGTCGCGCACGAGGCCATGGTCACCGGACGCCGCTACGGCGGCACCGAGGCCCGGGACGCCGGGATCGTCGACGACGCCGTGGCGGAGGAGGCGGGCCGCTCGACCGGGGTCGAGCGGGCCGCCTCCCGGACCGGGCTCGCCGGCCCCGGGCTCGCCGGGATCAAGACGACGATGTACGGCCCGGTGCTGGCCGCGCTGCGGCAGGGGAGCGCGACCGCCTGACGCCGAGCCCGCGGTGCGCTGCGGGGGGCGGTGTGTTGACGGCGGGGCGGCCCGACGGGCAGCTTCTCCCCGGCGAGCCGGACCCCGCCGGGCGTCCGCGGAGGAACAGGTGGCCCGACCGTGCACGTGCGTCCGACGATCCTCGTCGCGGCGGTGGCCGCCACCGTCGTCCTGACCTCCTGCACCACCCAGGTGGGCGGGGTGGCCACGCCGGCCGGCGGGCTGCGGATGGACGCGACCGACGCCGATCTCGTCGTGGGCCTGGCCGAGGACGGCGACGGGACCGACCGGATCGCGCGCAACGCGCTGGCCGACGTCCTCGACTACTGGACGGCGACCTTCCCCGAGGTCTACGGGGAGGAGTTCGGCGAGGTCGAGGGCGGCTTCTGGTCGATCGACCCGGACGAGACCGACGAGGACGACCTGCCCGACAGCCCCTGCTTCGACTCGCTCGACGAGCTGGAGGGCAACGCCTTCTACTGCTACGGCGACGACCGGATCTTCTACGACCGGGCCTGGATGGCGGGCCTGGCCGAGGAGTACGGGCCGTTCGTCATCGCCGAGATCATGGCGCACGAGATGGGGCACGCCGTCCAGGGGCACGCCGACCTGGACGACCCGTCGATCGTCGCCGAGACCCAGGCCGAGTGCTTCGCCGGCGCGTGGACGCAGTGGGTCGTGCAGGGCAACTCGCGGCACTTCGTCGTCCGTCCGTCCGAGCTGGACCGGTACCTGCTCGGCTACCTGTACTTCGGCGACCCGCCCGGCAGCGACCCCGACGACCCGAGCGCGCACGGCTCCCTGTTCGACCAGCTGTCGGCCTTCCAGGAGGGCTACGCCGACGGGCCGCAGGCCTGCGCCGCCTTCGACGAGGACCGGGTCTACACGCTCGAGCCCTTCGAGCCGGCGGAGGACGGCACCGGCGGCAACCTCTCCTACGAGGAGTCGGTGGCCTCGGCCGAGGAGGTGCTCGACGCGTTCTGGACGCAGGCGGCCACGACCGGCTTCGCCGACGCCCCGCCGCTGGCCGCGACCATCACCCCGCCCGACGTCAGGGCGGGGGAGCAGAGCGGGTCGGTCTGCACCGGCGAGGGCCCGGAGCTCGACCTGCAGTACTGCCCCGGCGACGGCACGGTCCGGTACGACGCCGCGGGGCTGCTGGAACCCGCGTACGCCGAGATCGGCGACTACGCGGTGGACGCGCTGCTCGCCGTCCCCTACGCGCTGGCGGTCCGGGCCCAGCTCGGCCTGCCCACGGAGGGGCCGGAGGCGCTGGCCGGTGCCGTCTGCACCGCCGGGTGGGTGGCGCGCGAGCTGTTCCAGGAGGACGTCGACGGGGCGCCGGTCGAGATCTCGCCCGGCGACGTCGACGAGGCCGCCGTGGTCCTGCTGCGCTACGGCGAGCAGGAGTCGGTCCTGCCGGGCTCGGACACCAGCGGGTTCGAGCTGGTCGACTCCTTCCGGCAGGGCTTCGTCGGTGGCACCTGCGGCCTGTAGTCCCCGGTCCTCCGTGCCGGGTCAGCGGTCGAGGAACTCCTCGACGACGGGCGCCAGGACGTCGGCCTCGGTGATCAGCGCCAGGTGGCCGCCCCGGTAGACGTGCACCCGCGCGTCGGGGAGGAGCCGGCCCATGATCCGGGCGTTGGCCAGCGGCACGATCGGGTCGTCGTCACCGGCCACGACCAGCGTGGGCTGCCGGATGAGCCGCAGGAACGGCAGGCTGCTCCACCCGGTGGAGGAGGCGAGCTGGTAGTAGTAGCCGCGCCGCGGGCCGAGCCGCGTGGCGGCGTGCAGCACCCGCGCCGCCCGGTCGGGGTCCGAGCGCACGGTCCCGCCGTACAGGTCGCCGGCGACGGACCGGGCGTAGTCCGGGTCCCGGTGCCGGCGCGGGGTGAGCATCCGGCGCAGCACGCGGGGGGAGCCGGGCACCATCAGGGTGCCGGTCCCGGTGGCGGCGAGGACCAGCCGGCGGCACCGCCTCCGGTGCTGCACGGCGAAGTGCTGCGCCAGCCCGCCGCCCCACGACAACCCGAGGACGTCGACCGGCCGGTCGTACCCCAGCCGCGACAGCACGCCGGCCACCACGGGCGTGAGCGTGCCGAGCACGTAGGGGACGACGGGCCGCGGGGACCCGCCCACCCCGGGGACGTCGAAGCGGATCACCGTCCGTCGCGGCTGCAGCGCGTCGACGAAGGGCTGCAGCACCTCCAGGCTCGCGCCGATGCCGTTCATGAGCAGCAGCGGGGGCGTCTCGTCGTCCGTCCCGGGGCGGACCGACACCCGCAGGCTGCGACCGGCGGCCCCCACGGTGCGCAGGGTCTCCCCGGCGGCGGGGCGGGCGCGGTCAGGTCTCATGCACGTAGCTCCCCGGAGCGTCCTCGAGCGGCGGGTGGGCGGCCGACCCGAGCCTCTCAGGGGCGGGCACGTCGGCGCCGCTGCGCTCGCCGAGCCACGCCATGAAGTCCGGCCACCACGAGCCCTTCACCTTCTCCGCCGAGGCCAGCCAGCGCTCCGGGTCGGCCGGGGTCTGCTCGGCCACCTGGAACGTGGACCTCGGGTTGGTCGGCGGGTTCACCAGGGAGGCGATGTGCCCGTTGGTGGAGAGGACGAAACGGCTGCGCCCGCCGAGCAGCTGCGTCGTCCGGTAGCAGGCCTGCCAGGGGCACAGGTGGTCGGCGATCCCGGCCGTGACGTAGGTGTCGACGTCCACCGCGGACAGGTCGACCGGGGTGCCGAGCATGGACGTCGCGCCCGCCTCCGTCAGGGCGTTGTGCACCGCGATCCCGATGAAGTCGCGGTGCAGCCCCGCGGTCATCCGCGTGGTGTCGGCGTTCCAGTACAGGATGTCGAAGGCCGGCGGAGGCTTGCCCTGCAGGTAGTTGTTGACCCAGTAGTTCCACACCAGGTCGTTGGGCCGCAGCCAGGCGAAGACCTCGGCGAGCATCGCGCCGTCGAGGTAGCCCTTCTCCCGCGACTTCGCCACCGCCTGCTGCACGGCCTCGGGGTCCATGAGCGCGGACACGGTGCCGGCCCGTTCCCAGTCCAGGACGGTGACGGCGAAGCTGGCCGCGGCGACCCGGTCCAGGCCGGTTGTGGCGGCCAGCTGCGCCAGCACCATCGCGGTGATGATCCCGCCCGAGCAGAACGCCTGCAGCGCCACCCGGTCGCTGCCGGTGACCTCCTCGGCGGCGGCCATCGCGTCGAGCACCGCCTGCCCGTAGTCGTCGATGCCCCAGTCGGCGTGCTCGGCGGTCGGGTTGCGCCACGAGATCATGAAGACCTGCTGGCCGGCGCCCACGTAGTGCTCGACGATGCTGCGGCCCGGCGCGAGGTCGGTGATGTAGTACTTGTTGATCGTCGGCGGCACGATCACCAGCGGCACGGCGCGCACCCGCTCGGTCGTCGGCCGGTACTGGATGAGCTCGAACACCGGCGTCCGGAGGACGACGGACCCCGGGGTGACCGCGAGGTCCTCGCCGACGGTGAAGGCGTCCGGCTCCACCATCGACGGCACCCGCGGCGGCGAGGTGAGGTCGGTGACCAGCCTCCGCAGCCCCTCGACGGCGTTGCGGCCACCGGTGTCGACGACCGCCTTCCACATGAGCGGGTTGAGCGGTGGCACGTTGCTGGGGGCCAGCGCGTCGACCAGGTTGGTCAGCGAGAAGCGGATGCGCTCGTCGTCCTGCCAGTCGAGGTCGGCGTCGTCCACCAGGCCGACCGCGGCGCGGGCGGTGGCGATGTGCGCCTGCATCGCCCGGTGCAGCAGGGGATTGCCCGTCCAGGCCGGGTCGGCGAAGCGCTTGTCCTTGGGCGAGGCCTCGATGTCGCTGCGGCCGACGGCGATCCGGGCGAGGTCCTGGGCGAGCGTCCCGGCCCGGCGGGCGACCACCTCGGGGCGGCGGGCGAGGGAGGCGGCGAAGCGGACCGCCGTCCGGGCCGGGGGGACCAGCCGGCGCAGCGGTCCCCGCGCGCCGTCGACGAGCACCATGTCCAGGCCGGTCATCGCCTCGGCAGCCGCCTCCGGGGCCTGGTCCGGGCCGGTGCCGGCGCGCTCGCGCGTGGCCGCGGGAGCGGTGGCCGGTCCACCGCGGGGGTGTCGGTGTTCTGCGCGGTCGTGGTCATGCCGGCCTCCTCGGGGTGCTCGGCGGCAGCTGTGACCCGCAACACTCAACCAGAGTGCCCGGACCGCGGCGCGGCGGACGGCCGGCCCGCCGGAGCGCGTCGCGTCGGGCAGACTCGCAGGCGTGCGGCACCGGTGCCGCCCACCTGCGGAGGAGCTCCCGATGACCGTGACCGACCGGTCCCCCTCGACCCCGCTGCCCGCGGCGGCCGCCGACACCGACGCCACCGGCCGGCAGCTGCGGATGGCCACGCCGCCGGCGTTCGGCTCGGTCGAGGAGGAGCGCGCCCACCGCAAGGCCAAGCTCGCGGCGGCGTTCCGGATGTTCAGCCGGGCCGGGCTCGACGAGGGGGTGGCCGGGCACATCACCGTGCGCGACCCGGGTGCGCCCGACACGTTCTGGGTGAACCCCTTCGGGATGCACTTCAGCATGATCCGCAGCAGCGACCTGGTGCGGGTCGACGAGGACGGCGAGGTCGTCGAGGGCGACCGGGCGGTGAACGGGGCGGCGATCGCCATCCACACCGCGGTGCACGCCGCCCGGCCCGACGTCCTGGCCGCCGCGCACGCCCACGGCCCGTACGGCAAGACGCTGTCGTGCCTGGACATGACCATCGAGCCGCTCACCCAGGACTCCTGCGCGTTCTACGAGGACATCGGCGTGCACGACAGCTACTCCGGCGTCGTCCTCGACCCCGAGGAGGGCCGCCGCATCGGCGCGGCGCTGGGCCGGCACAAGGCGGTGATCCTGCGCAACCACGGGATGCTGACCGTCGGCACCTCGGTCGACAGCGCCGCCTGGTGGTTCCTCACCCTCGAGCGCACCGCCCAGGCCCAGCTCACCGCCTACGCCGCGGCCGCGGGGCTGGGCACCCCGCCGCGGCGGATCGGGCACGAGGAGGCGACGGTGACCCGCGGGCAGGTCGGGTACGAGTTCGCCGGCTGGTTCCAGTTCCAGCCCATCTGGGAGCGGATCAGCCGCGACCAGCCCGACCTCTTCGACTGACGCCGGGACGCCGACGACCGCGCGGGGCCGAGGGTGCAGCCGGCCCACGGTTGTGCACTCCTCCACGTGACGAGCCCGTCATGGGGTGGAGGAGTGCACAGTGCCGACCGGCGAGCCGCCGCTCAGACAATGGCGCTCTCGCCGGTGACGGCGCGGCCGACGATGAGGCTGTTGACCTCGCGGGTGCCCTCGTAGGAGTAGATGGCCTCCGCGTCGGCGACGTACCGGCCGACGTGGTTCTCCAGCAGGATCCCGTTGCCGCCCATCAGCTCCCGCGCCCAGCCGACGGTCTCGCGCATGCGCATGGTGCTGTACGCCTTGGCCATCGACGCGTGCTCGTCGCGGAGCATGCCGCAGTCCTGCAGCTGCGAGGCCCGGGCGCACAGCGTCGCCGAGGCGGTGATGTTGCCGAGCATGCGGAACAGCAGGTCCTGCACCAGCTGGAAGCTCGTGATGGGCTTGCCGAACTGCTGCCGGCCGTCGGCGTAGCGCAGCGCGTGCTCGTAGGCTCCGCGCGAGCAGCCGACCGCCGACCACGCGACGCCGACCCGGGTCGCGCGCAGCACCTGCGCGGTGTCCCGGAAGGAGTTCGCCTCCTGCAGCCGGTTCTCCTCCGGCACGCGGACGCCGTCCAGGGTGATGTGCGCGTTCTGCACCGCCCGCAGCGCGATCTTGTCCCGGAGGTCGACGGCGGAGAAGCCCGGCGCGCCCTTCTCGACGACGAAGCCGAGCACCCGGTCGGTCTCCTCGTCCCGGGCCCAGATGATCACCAGGTCGGCGAAGCTGCCGTTGCCGATCCACTTCTTCTCGCCGGTCAGCACCCACGCGTCGCCGTCGCGGCGGGCGGTCGTCTGCAGGCCCCGGGCCACGTCGGAACCGTGCTCGGGCTCGGTCAGGCCGAAGGCGCCGATGAGCTCCATGCGCGCCATCGCCGGCAGCCAGCGCTCCTTCTGCTCCGCCGAGCCGCACAGGTGCACCGTCCCCATGGCCAGGCCGCCGTGCACCCCCATGAACGTGGCGATCGAGGGGTCGCCGCGGGAGAACTCCATCGCGACCATCCCGTCGAACAGCGCCGACCGGCCGGGGGAGCCGTACCCGGAGTACTGGGCGCCCGCGACGCCGAGCCCGGCGAGGCCCGGGACGAGTTCGTGCGGGAACTCCCCTCGCGTCCAGAAGTCGTTGATGACCGGCTCGACCTCGGCGTCCATGAACGCGCGGACGCGGTGCAGCGCCTCCCGGTCGGCGTCGTCGAGCAGCGCCTCGAGGTCGTAGAAGTCCGACGTCACGGGCGGGGTCATCGTGCCTCCTCGGTCCGCGGTCTCCGGCGTCCGCGTGCGGACGCCCTACCCGCCGGGGCCCGCCGGGCAACCCGGAGGACGGCATGGCATGGGGCACCCCGGTCCAGGGAAGAAAGGGACGGATCCGTCCCACATCGAGAGGTCGTCCCCGTGCCCCGTTCCCTTGCCGACCAGACCGAGGCCGAGCTCGGCGGTCCCGGCAGCGTCCTGACCCGGCAGCGCCGCGACCACGTCCGGCTCGACGAGCTGCTGCACGAGCTGGACGGCAGCTCCGGCCGAGCGCAGGAGGAGGTGCTGCAGCGCATCGACCGGCTGGTCTTCGCGCACGCCTTCGCCGAGGAGGCGGTGCTGTGGCCCGCCGTCCGCCGCGTGCTCCCCGACGGCGAGGAGCTCACCCTGCGGATCGAGGAGGAGCACCAGGAGGTCAACGAGCTCGTGGCAGCGCTCGAGGAGGGCGGCCCGGAGCACCCGCAGCGGCCGGCACGCCTGGCCCGGCTGGTGGCAGTGCTGCGCGAGGACGTCCGGGACGAGGAGGACGTCCTGCTGCCGCGGCTGCAGGAGCGGCTCGATCCGCACGAGCTGCGCCGGCTGGGCCGGCAGTGGGAGCTCGTGCGGCGGATCTCGCCGACCCGGCCGCACCCCACCGTGGCGCGCCGTCCGCCGGGCAACGCTCTGTCGGCCCTGCCGCTGTCGGTGCTCGACCGCACGCGGGACTGGGTCGACGCCGGCGTCCGCCGGGCACCGGAGCGGCTGGCTCCGGCGGGGGAGGCGGTCAGCCGGGGCCTCGCCTCCGTGGCGGCGCTGGTGGAGCGCATGCCCCCGGCCCGGTCCGGCGACCGCCCGCCCACGTCCCGCTGACCACCGGACGGACGAGAGGCCCGGCTCCCTGGGGAGCCGGGCCTCTCGTCGCGTACCGCCCCGTCCCGTGGCTCGCACCGAGCGTGCGAGCCACGGGACGGGATCCGCTCAGTTGGTCTGCCGCGGGTCGGGCTCGGCCCGGGCGTCGAGCTGGATCTCCTTGTGCGCCTCCGGCACGCCCTCCTTGAGCTCCTTGGTCCGCTCGATCTCGGAGTCGAGCTCGATGCCGAACAGCAGCGCGCTGTTGATCAGCCAGAACCAGATCAGGAAGATGACCACGCCGGCCATCGCACCGTAGGTCGCGTTGTAGTTGCCGAAGTTGGCGACGTAGAAGGCGAACGCGGCCGAGGCCACGACGGCGACGAGGATGGCGACGCCGGCGCCGGGGCTCACCCACTTGAAGCCGCGCAGCTTCGCGTTCGGGGTGCTGTAGTACAGGATCGCGATCATCAGCGCGAGCAGGACCACCATCACCGGCCACTTGACGACATTCCACACCGTCAGGGTGGTGTCGCCCAGCCCGATGGCGCTGCCCACGGCCTCGACGACCGGGCCGCTCAGCACCAGCATCGCCACGATCAGGGCGGCGAACAGGATGCCGATCAGCGTCACCAGCAGCTGCAGCGGCTTGAGCTTCCAGACCTTGCGACCCTCGGGGGTCTCGTAGACGACGTTCGCGGCACGGGTGAAGGCGCCCACGTAGCCCGATGCCGACCAGATCGCTGCGGCGAGACCGAAGATCAGCCCGAACCCGGCCGCGCCGGTGTTGCCGGCGATCTGCTCGATCACCGGGTTGAGCGTGTCGGCCGCGTCGGCCGGGACGACGGCGGTCAGCGCCTCGGTCAGCTGCTGCGGGTTGGTGAGCAGCCCGACGATGGACATCAGCGCGACCAGCGCCGGGAAGAGGGCCAGCGTGCCGTAGTAGGTCAGCGACGCGGCCCAGTCCATGAGGTTGTCCTCGCTGAACTCCTTGACCGTCCGCTTGAGCGTGCCGCCCGCGGTGGTCTTGGTGTCGGCTCCGCGCGGGGCGTTGTCGAACCGGGTCGAGTTGACCTTGTCGTCGTGGGGTGCGGGGTCTCCGGCGACGTTGCCGGAGAAGCGCGTGTCCTTCGCACCGGCCGAGGCGCTGCGAGCGCCGGTGGAACGTGCCATCGAGGGTCCTCCGGTCAGGGCTGCTTCCGACGTTCTCGTGGCCCTGGGTGCCCCGGACGGTCCCGTTCCATGCTCTCGGACACGATGTCGTGACCTCCGCCGGTCAGCGCACCCCGCTCACCGGCGACCACTCCCCGGCGCCCGCCGTGGCCTGCTCGACGTCGGCCAGCGGATCGGTCCCGCCTCCGGGACGGCCCCGGCCGCGCAGCATCGCGACGAGGCTGACCAGCGCGACGGCCAGCGCCGCGGCCACGCCGATCAGGCACACGAGGGTGAACGCCGACGCCCGCGGCAGGCCGGTCGCCGGGTCCGCGCCGGCGGTCAGCAGGGCCACGGTGAGCGCGCTCCCGGCGGCCTGGCCGACCGACCGGGTGATGGAGTTGACGGCGTTGGCCACCCCCGTCTCGCTGGGCCGCACCGCCTGGACGACGAGCGTCGGCAGCGCGGCGTAGGCGATGGTCACCCAGACCTGGGTGAGCAGCGCGCCCGCGACGACCCAGGCGGGGGCGCCGCGCAGCACGGCCAGCAGCGCGAAGCCGGCCAGCCCGGCCACTCCGCCGGCCAGCAGGGTGGGCAGGGCGCCCAGCCGTGCGACGACCCGGCCGGCGATCGGGGCGAGCACGATGCCGGCGACGCCGCCCGGCAGCAGGTAGACGACCGCCGCCTCCAGGACCGACGCCCCGAACCCGTAGCCGGCGATCTCCGGCGGCGTCTGGACGTACTGCATGACCGCGATGAAGGAGACGAACAGGCCCAGCCCGGTCATCAGCCCGGCGACGTTCGGGGCCAGCGTCCGCGGGTCGGTGAGCAGGGACGGCCGGACCAGCGGCTCACGTCGCCGGCGCTGCAGGACCACCCACCCGGAGAGGACGACGACCGCGCCGGCCGCGCACGCCAGCGTGGGGACCGACGTCCACCCCCAGGCGTTGCCCTGCGACACGGGCAGCAGGAGCAGCACGAGGCCGGCGCCGAGCGCGACCGCGCCCCACCAGTCCACCGTGCCGCTGGCCGTCGGGGGACGGCGCGGGAGCACCACGGCGGCCATGACCAGGCTCGACAGCGAGACGGCCAGCCCGACCCAGAAGGCGTCGCGGTAGCTCCCCGATCCGCGGGACAGCAGGCCGGTCGCGACCAGCCCGACCACGCCACCGACCGCCAGCGTGCTGCTCACCACGGCCATCGCGACGCTCAGCCGCCGGGCCGGCAGCTCCCGCCGGAGCACGCTGATGGCGAGCGGGAACAGGCCGTAGGAGGTCCCCTGCAGCACCCGGCCGGCCAGCAGCAGAAGCAGGGACGTCGCGACCAGGGTGAGCACGGTGCCCCCCGTGACCACGGCGAGGATCCCGAGGAACACCGGCCGCTCGCCGCGGGTGTCCCCGAGCCGGCCGAGCACCGGCGTCGACACCGCGGCCGCCAGCAGGTTGGCGGTCAGCACCCAGCCCGCCGCGGCGGTCGAGACGTCGAGCTCCGCGGCGATGGTCCCCAGCAGCGGCACGACGAGGCTCTGCAGCAGCGACAGCGTGGTCACCGCGAGTGCGAGCGTCAGCAGCAGCGGGCCGTGACGCGCGGGGCGCGCAGGACCCGCCGGGGCCGGGCGCGGGCTGGCAGCCGGAGGCGTCACCCGAGGATGAGAGCACGCCGTTCCGGAGGCCCGACGGGCCGGCCCGGCGTGTGAATCGCGTCACCAGCAGTCAGGAAGTGATCACGGATCGACGATTGAGCGGTAGATCCACGGGCACACAGGTCCCGACGACATGCCGGTCCACGCGCCTGACGGGCCGGCGGAGACACGAACAGGGGGAAGTCCTCGATGATGTTCTGGCCGGCCGTGACCCTCCTCGGGTTCCTGGTCCTGACCGGACTGGTGGTCGTGATGGGGTCCTCCAGCACGGCTCGTTACGAGCGCGAGCAGCGCGCAGCGCAGGCCCTCCGGTCCGCCGCGTCCTCCGCTCCCGAGCCGGTTCCCGCGGCGGCCGTCAGCGCCTGACCCGGGGCCGGCTCGCCGCCGGCTCCCACCCACCGCGCCCCGCCGCTGCTCGCCAGCCGCGGGGCGCGGGTGCGCCCGGCCCCCTGCAGGGGCCCGCCGCGAGCGTGCGAGCGGCGGGGGACAGGGGGTCCCTGCTCAGAGCCAGCGCTCGTCGGTGTCCAGGACGGTGCGGTCCAGGGACTCCAGCAGGTCCAGCTGCGTGTGCACCTTCGGCAGTTCGTGGCGGTGGAAGTAGCGGGCGGCGGCGCGCTTGCCCTCGTGGAAGTCGCTGGTCTCCTCGCGGGTGGCCAGCGCCTGCTCCAGCCACAGCCAGGCGACGACGACGTGGCCGGCGGCCTCCAGGTAGGCGGTCGCGTTGGCCAGCGTGACCGCCGGGTCGCCGGCCCCCCAGAGCGTGGCGGTGACCGCTCCCAGGCGGGCGACCGCGGCCTCGAGGTCGGCGGCGAGGCCGGCCCAGCCGGTGCCGGCGGCGCGTGCGGTGGTGGCCCTGATCGTCTCGCCGAGCAGGCGCAGCCCGGCGCCGTCCTGCATCAGCACCTTGCGGCCGAGCAGGTCCAGGCCCTGGATGCCGTTGGTGCCCTCGTGGATCGGGTTGAGCCGGTTGTCCCGGTAGAACTGCTCGACCGGGTAGTCACGCGTGTAGCCGTAGCCGCCGTGGACCTGGATGGCCAGGTCGTCGGTGATCGGCCCGTACTGCGAGGGCCACGCCTTGGCGATCGGCGTCAGCATCTCCAGCAGCAGGTGCGCCCGGTCGCGGGCCTCCTGCGTCTGGGCGGTCTGCTCCTCGTCGACCAGCCGCGCGCAGTACAGGCCCAGCGCCAGGCCGCCCTCGGCGTAGGACTTCGCCGCCAGCAGCATCCGGCGGACGTCGGTGTGCTCGACGATCCGCACCGGCGGGGTGCTCGGGTCCTTCGCCGTCGGCGGGCGGCCCTGGGTGCGGGTGCGCGCGTACTCCAGCGCGTGCAGGTAGCCGGTGTAACCCAGCACGGTCGCGCCCATCCCGACGCCGATCCGCGCCTCGTTCATCATGTGGAACATGTAGGTGAGGCCGCGGTGCTCCTCGCCGACCAGGTACCCGACCGCGCCGGCCCGCCCGCCGGGGGTGTGCACGCCCTCCCCGAAGTTCAGCAGCGTGTTCGTCGTCCCCCGGTAGCCCATCTTGTGGTTGAGCCCGGCCAGGACGACGTCGTTGCGCTCACCGAGCGACCCGTCCTCGGCCACCAGGTGCTTGGGGACGACGAACAGCGAGATGCCCTTCACCCCGGGCGGGCCGCCGGGGACCTTCGCCAGCACCAGGTGGACGATGTTCTCGGTCAGCTCGTGGTCGCCGCCGGAGATCCACATCTTGTTGCCGGTCAGCCGGTAGGTGCCGTCGTCCTGGCGCTCCGCGCGGGTGGTGATGTCGGCCAGCGACGAGCCGGCCTGCGGCTCCGACAGCGCCATCGTGCCGAACCAGCGGCCGGCCACCATCGGTGCCACGTAGGTGTCGACCTGCTCCTGGCTGCCGTGGGCGATCAGCAGCCGGGCGTTGGCCATGGTGAGGAACGGGTAGGCCGAGGTGCCGACGTTGGCGGCCTTGAACCAGGCGAACACCGCCTGCCCGACGGTGTGCGGCAGCTGCATGCCGCCGAAGCGCTCGTCGAACTCGCTGGCCAGCAGGCCGGCCTCGGCGAAGACGTCGAGGGCCTGCTTGACCTCGGGGATCATCTCCACCCTGCCGTCGACGAACCGGGGCTCGTTCTCGTCGGCCGCGCGGTTGTGCGGCGCGAAGTGCTCGGTGGCGATCTGCTCGGCCAGCTCCAGCACCGCGTCGAACGTCTCCCGCGAGTGCTCGGCGTAGCGCTGTCGCTTCACCAGGCTCTCCACCTCGAGCCACTCGTGCAGCAGGAACTGCAGGTCCCGGCGGTTGAGGATCAGCGAGGACGCGGGCACGGGAGGCCTCCAGGGACGCACGGCGACGGGCGGTACGCCTCACCGTAGGCCGGTCGGCCGGCCCGGTCCCGGGGGCGGGTTCCGCACCACGTCGGGGGGACCCGTGGCGAGGGACCTAGGGCTGGTGGCGGGGGCCGCGCCCGGCGACGCCGTCGCCGACGGTGCCGTCACCGGCGGACGGGCCCTGGTTCGGGCTGACGGACGTCGGCGCCGCGGCGCCGGCGGCCCGCGTGGCGTCGTCGGCTGCGGTGGCGTTCCCGGTGGCCGTCGCCGTCCGGGCCTCCTGCTGCGCCTGGATGCCGGACTTGTTGCTCAGCTCCAGTTGCGGCAGGAACAGCAGGACGACGAAGCCGACCGCCACGACGGCCGCCGCGATGAGGAAGACCAGGTCGATCGACTCGGAGAAGCCGACCTTGAACGCCTGGACCGCCGCCGGCGGGGCCGACGAGATGGAGGTCGTGTCGCTGAGTGCGGCGTCGACGTCGATGGAGCCCGCCAGGTCGCCCAGCCCGGCGCTGCGGAAGGCGTTGCCGATCTCCACGGGCAACCGGCTGAACAGCAGGGACAGGAACACCGCGACCCCGAGGGTGCCGCCCATCTGCCGGAAGAAGGTGACCGACGAGGTGGCCACACCCATCTCCCGCGGCGAGACGGAGTTCTGCACCGCCAGGATGATCGGCTGGAAGTTGAACCCGAGGCCCAGGCCCAGCAGCACCATGAACGGGAACAGCGTCCACACGGAGGTGTCGGCCTCGACGACGAACGACAGCGACACCAGGGCCACGACCATGAAGGCGATGCCGACCAGCGGGAAGATCTTGTAGCGGCCCGTCCGGCTGATGGCGATGCCGGAGCTCACCGCGCCGATCATGATGCCGCCGACGAGCGGGATCATCTGCAGGCCCGCGACGGTCGCGCTCGAGCCGTGCACGATCTGCAGGTACTGCGGGAGCAGCAGGATCCCGCCGAACATGCCGGCGCCCATCACCAGGCTGGCGATGCCGCCGATCGCGAAGGTCCGGTTGCGGAACAGGCGCAGCGGCAGCATCGCCTCGTCGCCGTACGAGCGCTCCGCCACCACGAACAGCACGAAGCCGACGATCCCGATGGCGTAGCAGGCCAGCGCCGCTCCGGAGCCCCAGCCCCAGGTGCGGCCCTGCTCGGCCACGATCAGCAGCGGCACCAGGAAGACGACGAGCGCCAGCGCGCCGGGCCAGTCGATGCGGTGGTCGCGGCGGGTGTGCGGCAGGTGCAGCACCCGCATGACGACCGCGAAGGCCACGATCCCCAGCGGCACGTTGACGAGGAAGATCCACCGCCAGCCGGTGAGGCCGAGCAGCGTGCCCTGGCCGGCGAGGAAGCCCCCGATGACCGGCCCGAGCACGCTGGAGGTGCCGAAGACCGCCATGAAGTAGCCCTGGTACCGCGAGCGCTCGCGGGGCGGCACGATGTCGCCGATGATCGCCAGCGCGAGCGACATCAGGCCGCCGGCGCCGATGCCCTGCAGCGCCCGGAACGCCGCCAGCTGGTACATCGACTGGGCGAAGGCGCAGGCCAGCGAGCCGACCACGAAGACGGCGATGGCGAACAGGTAGAACGGCCGCCGGCCGTAGATGTCGGAGAGCTTCCCGTACAGCGGGGTGGTGATCGTGGAGGTGATGAGGAACGCCGTGGTCGCCCACGCCTGCAGGTCGTAGCCCTGCAGGTCGTCGGCGATGGTGCGGATGGCCGTGGAGACGACCGTCTGGTCGAGGGCGGCCAGGAACATGGCGACCATCAGGCCGACGATGATCGTGACGATCTGCCGGTGGGTGAACTGGCCGGAGGCGTCGGGCGCGGCTGCGGCGGCACGGGCCTCGCTGCGCTGAGCAGCGTTCCCCCGCGTGGTGCGGGTCATCGGGTCTCTCTCGGGGTGGGGAGGGCGTCGGGCGTCGCGTCGGCGGGCAGGACGGCGGACAGGCCGTCCAGCAGGCGCCCGAACAGGTCGGTGAGGGTGGACAGCTCGGCGTCGTCCCAGTCGGCGGTGACCCGCGCGAGGACGGCGGACCGCTCGGCCCGCAGCGCGGCGAGCGCGGCCTGGCCGGCGCCGGTGACGACCAGCAGGCTGGCCCGTCCGTCGCGCTCGTCGGGGACCCGCTGCACCAGCCCGCCCTCGACCAGGGTGGCCACGTGCCGGCTGACCGTGGAGGGGTCGGCGTGGACGAGGTCGGCGAGGGCCCCCTGCCGCATGGCGCCGAGGCGGTCCAGCGGGAAGAGGAGCACGTGGGCCGCCCGCTCGCGGCTGTCGCCCGCGGTGGCGGCCTTGAGCGCGTGGATCTGCCGCATCATGCGGGCCAGCTGCTCACCGAGGGTGTGCAGCTGCGCCGGGCGGGCGCCAGGGGTCGCCGGTGCGGGCAGGCTCACGGGGTCTCCGGGGGGCGGACGGCGGCGCGGTGCCGAGAACAGGTGCACGGTACAACCGGTTGCTCGGTACATGCATCCACCGGTGGCAGTGCATCACGCGTGACGTCGGGCACGCCCCGGGTCGGTGACGCCGGGTCGCGCCGCGCGCAGTGGGATCCTGGGAGGGCCGGTCCCGCCGGTCGTCCGCGTGCCCGCACCGTCGGTGCCCGGACAGCCCCCACGTCCTCGAGAGGAGCTCGGCCATGGCCGTCGACGCGCCGGCCGCCGGCGACCTCCGCTCGCGCCTGGCGGCGCTGACCCTCGAGGACGAGCACCGCCTCGGCCGCCGGCTGGACGGCACCCGGCGCACCCGCGACGCCGAGGCGCGCGCCCGGCAGCGGGAGCGGATCGCCGCCGACGTCGTGGCCGCCGAGGAGCGGATCGCCCGCCGTCGCGGCGCCGTCCCGCCGGTCACCTACCCGGCCGAGCTGCCGGTCTCCGCCCGCCGCGACGACATCGCCGCGGCCCTGCGCGAGCACCAGGTGGTCGTCGTCGCCGGCGAGACCGGGTCCGGGAAGACCACCCAGCTCCCGAAGATCGCCCTCGAGCTCGGCCGGGGCGTGCGCGGCCGGATCGGGCACACCCAGCCCCGCCGGATCGCCGCCCGCACGGTGGCCGAGCGGATCGCGGAGGAGCTCGAGCGACCGCTGGGCGACGTGGTCGGCTGGAAGGTCCGGTTCACCGACCAGGTCTCGGACACCACGCTGGTCAAGGTCATGACCGACGGCGTGCTGCTCGCCGAGATCGCCCACGACCGGCTGCTGCGCCAGTACGACACGCTGATCATCGACGAGGCGCACGAGCGCAGCCTGAACATCGACTTCCTGCTGGGCTACCTGGCCCGGATCCTGCCCCGCCGTCCCGACCTCAAGATCGTCATCACCTCGGCGACGATCGACGTCGAGCGGATCGCCGCGCACTTCACCGGCCTCGGTCCGACGGGGCGTCCTCCCCGCCGAAGTGGCCACTCCGGCGGGGAGGAGGGCGGCGGGGAGGACGGCCGCCGAAGTGGCCACTTCGGCGTCGAGGTGCCGGTCGTCGAGGTCAGCGGCCGCACCTACCCGGTCGAGGTCCGCTACCGGCCGGTGGTCGACCCCGACGATCCGGAGGCCGACCCCGACCGGGACCAGGTCACCGCCATCGGCGACGCCGTCGAGGAGCTGGTGGCCGAGGGGCCGGGCGACGTCCTGGTGTTCCTCGCCGGCGAGCGGGAGATCCGCGACACCGCCGACGCGCTCACCGACCGCTTCCCCGGCGTCGAGATCCTGCCGCTCTACTCGCGGCTGTCCGCGGCCGACCAGCACAAGGTGTTCCAGCGGCACACCGGGCGGCGGGTCGTGCTGGCGACGAACGTCGCCGAGACCTCGCTGACCGTGCCGGGCATCCGCTACGTCGTCGACCCGGGGACGGCGCGCATCTCCCGGTACAGCGCGCGGACCAAGGTGCAGCGACTGCCGATCGAGCCGGTCAGCCAGGCCTCGGCGCGACAGCGGTCGGGCCGGTGCGGCCGCACGTCCGACGGCATCGCGATCCGGCTCTACACGCAGGACGACTTCGACGCCCGGCCCGAGTACACCGACCCGGAGATCCTGCGCACCAGCCTGGCCGCGGTGCTGCTGCAGATGGCCGCGCTCGACCTCGGTGCCGTCGAGGACTTCCCCTTCATCGACCCGCCGGACCGCCGCGCGGTCGCCGACGGCCTCGCCCTGCTCGAGGAGCTCGGTGCCCTCGACGGCCAGGGGAAGCTCACCCCCACCGGCCGCTCGCTCGCCGCGCTGCCGCTGGACCCCCGCCTCGCGCGCATGGTGGTCGAGGCCGACCGGCGCGGCGTGCTCGACGAGGTGCTGGTGATCGCCGCCGGCCTGACCATCCAGGACCCGCGCGAGCGCCCGGCCGAGCACCAGCAGGCCGCCGACCAGGCCCATGCCCGCTTCGCCGACGAGAACTCCGACTTCCTCGCGCTGCTCAACCTGTGGCGCCACCTCGAGGAGCAGCAGGACGCGCTGTCGGGCAGTGCCTTCCGCCGCACGGTCAAGCGCGAGTTCCTGCACTACCTGCGCATCCGTGAGTGGCAGGACCTCTACGGGCAGCTGCGCAGCACCGCCCGCCGGCTCGGCATGACACCGACCGGGCCGTCGACCGAGCCCGACGAGCGCTCGATCACCACCGCCCTGCTCGCCGGCCTGCTCTCCCAGATCGGCCTGCAGGTCGAGGAGGGCAGGCGCAAGGACGGCGACCGGCGCCGCGGCGGCCGCGAGTACCTGGGCGCCCGCAACGCCCGCTTCGTCATCGCGCCCGGCACCCCGCTGGCGAGGAAGCCCCCGCGCTGGGTGGTCGCCGCCGAGCTGGTGGAGACCAGCCGGCTGTTCGCCCGGACCGTCGCGCGCATCGACCCCGAGACGGTCGAGCAGCTCGCCGGCCACCTGGTCACGCGCGAGTACTCGGAGCCGCGGTGGGACGCCAAGCGGGGCTCCGTCGTCGCCACCGAGCGGGTGACGCTCTACGGGCTGCCGCTCGTGGTGGGCCGGCGGGTGCAGTACGGCTCGATCGACCCGGTCGTCTCCCGCGAGCTGTTCGTCCGGCACGCGCTGGTGCAGGGCGAGTGGACCACCCACCACCGCTTCTGGGTCGAGAACCAGCGGGCGCTGGAGCGGGTCGCCGAGCTCGAGGAGCGCGCCCGCCGCCGTGACATCCGGGTCGACGACGAGACGCTGTTCGAGCTCTACGACGCCCGCGTGCCGGCCGACGTCGTCTCCACCCGGCACTTCGACCGGTGGTGGAAGGAGGCCCGGCGGCGCACGCCGGACCTGATGACCCTCACCGTCGAGGAGCTCACCGACGCCGCGGCGGCGGGTCAGGTCCGCGAGGAGGACTTCCCCGACGCCGTCCCGCTGACGCAGGGGCTCACCCTCCCGCTGTCGTACGCCTTCTCGCCCGGGGCGCCGGAGGACGGCGTGACCGTCGCCGTCCCGCTGGCCGTGCTCGACGCCGTCGCCGAGCGGACGGCGGGCAGCTCGCTGGCCTTCACCGTGCCGGGGCTGCGGGAGGAGCTGGTGACCGCGCTGCTGCGCACCCTGCCCAAGCAGACCCGCCGTGCGCTGGTGCCCATCCCCGACCGGGTGCGGGAGGTGCTGCCGCGGATCGAGCCGACCGAGCCGCTGCTGCCGGCGCTGGAGCGCGAGCTCCGCCGGGCCGCGGCCGTCGTGGTCCCGCCGGACGCCTGGGCGCCCGAGCAGGTGCCGGGCCACCTGCGGGCCACCTTCCGGGTGGTCGACGACCGCGACCGCACCCTGGCCCAGGGCAAGGACCTGCACGCCCTGCGCGCCGAGGTGGCACCCCAGGCCCGGGCCAGCCTGGCGCGCGCCGCCGCCGACCTCGAGCGCACGGGGCTGACCGCGTGGACGATCGGCGACCTGCCGCGCAGCGTCGAGGTCGACCGCGGCGGGCACGTCGTCCCCGCGTTCCCCGCGGTGGTCGACGAGGGGGAGACCGCCGGCGTCCGCGTGGTGGCCTCCGAGGCCGAGGCGGCCCGCCTGCACCGGCGCGGCGTCCGCCGGCTGCTGGTCCTGGCCGCCGGGTCCCCCGCCCGGCAGGTCGCCAAGGGGCTGGGCCCGCGGTCGCGCCTGGCGCTGCAGTTCAACCCCGACGGCGAGATCCCCGACCTGGTCGCCGACTGCGTGGACGCCGCCGCCGACGAGCTGGTCACCGCGGCCGGCGGCCCGCCGCGCGAGGCGGCCGCGTTCGCCGCGCTGGTGGAGACCGCCCGCGCGCAGCTGGCGCCGCTGACGAAGGACACCGTGACCCGGGTCGAGGCGGTGCTGACCCAGGCCCGCGAGGTCGCCGTCGCGATCGGCGCCGCGCCGGGCCGCCGGGTGCCCGACGCCGCCGTCGCCGACCTGCGCCGGCAGATGGCCGGGCTGCTGCACCGGGGCTTCGTCGCGGCGACCGGCCGCCGCCGGCTGCCCGACGTCGTCCGCTACCTCACGGGCATGGCGCTCCGGCTGGAGAAGCTGCCGGCCAACGCCGCCCGCGACGCGCTGTGGATGCAGCAGGTGGAGGCGGTGACGGCCGAGTACGAGCAGCTGCGCCGGAAGGTCCCGCCCAGCGGTGCGCCCGACGACCCGGTCACGGCGGTCCGCTGGATGGTCGAGGAGCTGCGGGTGGCGCTGTTCGCGCAGCAGCTGGGCACGCCGCGGGCGGTGTCGGAGCAGCGCATCTACAAGGCGATCGACCGCATCTCGGCCTGAAGGAGGCCCCCTCGCCCCCGACCCTCGCTCCGCTCGGGCCGGGCCCCTACGAGGGAGCCGGACGGGTGGTCGAGCGGACGACGACGCGCCAGCCCGGCTCGCCCTCCGGCGGGGTCCCGCCGAGCACCAGCCGGGCGCACCGGGCGCCCTGCTCGCGCAGCGACTGGGCGACGGTGGTCAGCCCGGCCGCCTCCGCCGCGTCGCCGTCGTCCCAGCCGGTGACGGCGACGGCGTGCGGAACGGCGAGCCCCGCCGCGGTCACGGCGCGCAGGGCGCCCAGGGCCAGCTCGTCGCTCATCGCGGCGACCGCGTCCGGCGGCTCGTCGCCGGCCAGGAGCTCGGCGGTGAGGTCCTCGCCCTGCCCGCTGTCGTTGACCGGGCACACCGCCAGGCGCAGCGCCGCCGGGGGCCGGCCGGCCTGCGCCCACGCGTCCCGGAAGCCCTCCCAGCGGTGCCGGGTCACCGGAAAGCCCACCTCGCCGACGTCCGGCCCCCTCAGCACCCGGCGCGCGCGGGCGCGGTCGAGCGGAAAGCCCAGGACCACCGGCCGCTGCGCGCCGGCGAAGGCCAGCGCGCCGACCGCCGCGGCGGCGGACCGGTCGTCGATGGCCACCACCGGCAGGCCGCGGTGCGCGGGGCCGGCGTGGACGACGGCGGGCAGGCCGCGGTCGGCGACGGCGTCGAGGACGGGATCGTCGTCGCTGGTGGTCCAGACGACGAGCCCGTCGACGACGGCCTCGGCGACGCGCTCGACGTCCGTCCCGCCGCCCGTCACCGGCAGCAGCGTCAGACCGACCCCCTCGGCGACGCACACGTCGGCGACCCCGGCGAGGAAGCGCGCCGCCTGCGGGTCGTCGAAGGCGTAGCTCAGCCGCTCGCCGAGGACGACGCCCAGCGACCCGACCCGCCCGCGGCGCAGCGAGCGGGCGGTCGGATCGGGGCCGGGGTAGCCCAGGTCGCGGGCCGCCGCCCGCACCCGCTCGACCGTCCCGGCCGCCACCCGGGCGGGGCGCGAGTACACGTAGGAGACCGTCATCGGCGACACCCCGGCCGCGCGCGCCACCTGGCGCATGGTCGGTCGCGCCGCCGGCGCCGCCCCCGGCTCAGGTGCGGACCGGGGCCCTGGCGGTGGCACTCCTACACTGTAGCTGTGTATCGATACACATCCGCGGCGCCCACGGCGGCGTTCCGCCGGGACGGCCCGACCGTGGTGTCCTACGCGGCGCTCGCGTGCTTCACCTTCTGGCTGTACGCCTTCGGCCCGGTCCTGTCCCTCCTGCGCGCCGAGCGCGGGTTCTCCTACACGGTCCTGGGACTGCACACCGCGGCGTGGTCGGCCGGCACGATCGTCGTCGGCCTGCTGTTCCCGGCGGCCGCCCGGCGGCTGTCGCGCGGCGCGCTGCTCTGGTCCTCGGCCGCGCTGGCCTCGGCCGGGGCCGTGCTCGTGGTGGCCAGCGGCGGGCCGGGGGCCACCCTCGGCGGGGCCGGCGCCCTCGGCCTGGGCGGCACGGCGCTGGTCGCCGTCGTCCAGGCCGTCCTGTCCGACCGGCACGGTCCGCGGCGGGAGCGGGCGCTGACCGAGGCCAACATCGGCGCGGCCGCGTGTGCGGTGATCGCGCCGCTGGGGCTCGGAGCGCTCGCCGCCGGGCCCCTCGGCTGGCGCGCCGCCTACCTGCTGCCGGTCCTGGGGCTGGCGGGGCTGGCGCTGCGCGCCCGGCGCACGCCGCTGCCGGCCCCCGTGCGGCCGGCGGGACGGGCGGGCGCCGGCCGGCGGCTGCCGGCGGCCGGCTCGCTGCTCGCCGGACTGGTCGCGGGCAGCATGGCGGTCGAGTTCTGCCTGGTCTACTTCGGCGCCGAGCAGCTCCGGACGCTCGGGCTGTCGGCGCCGGCCGCGGCCACCGCGATGAGCGGCCACTACCTCGGACTGCTGGCCGGCCGGATCGCCGGTGCGGCGGCGACCCGGCGTCCCGGCCGGACCGTCCCCCTGCTGCACGGCTCCCTCGTGCTCACCACCGGTGGCTTCCTGCTGTTCTGGCTGAGCGCCTCGCCGGCCGGAGCGGTGGCCGGGCTCGCGCTGGCCGGGGTGGGGGTCGCCAACCTCTACCCGCTGGCCCTCGCGCTGGCCCTGGGTGCGGCCCCGGGGGACGAGGACCGGGTCAACGCGCGCACCCAGCTCGTCGGCGGGCTGCTCGTGCTCGTCGCCCCCGTCGTGCTCGGCGGGCTCGCCGACCGGGCCGGCCTGACCGCCGCCTTCTCCGTTGAGCTGCTGCTCCTGGCGCTCTGCCTGGCGCTCCTGGTGGCCGGCACCCGCCGCTGCGATCGCCGGGCCGGCGACGGTCAGTCGATCGCCGGAGCGGCGTCGTCGTCGGGGCGGTCGCGCAGCAGCGCGGAGATCCGCTGACGGGTGACGCCGAACAGCGAGGCGATCCGGTTGATGCTCACCGATTCCCCGTGCAGCGCCCGGGCCTGCTCCCGGCGCCAGGCGCTGCCGGCCGTCGCCAGCGTCGCGAGGACCGTGCTGATCCGCTCGACCACCAGCGGGCGGGGCTCCGCGGTCACGATGTCGAGCCAGGGGCGGCCGGTCTCCCGCTGCTCGACCAGGCGCTGCGCCCGTTCGCGCGCGGATCCCAGCTCGTCGGAGCACGTGTCCAGCGCGGCCACGAGGGCGCGCAGCGCCGCCAGGGCCGGCTCGTCCCCGCCACGGGTGTCCGACGCCACCTGTCCTCCGCTCGCCCGCCCGCCGCATCCCGACGGATCGATGGCCCACTATGCATCTGAACCCCCCTTGCATGCAACGGGTGTGACGTGCAATGCCAGTGACGTGCAAGGGGGGTTGCGTCACTCGTTCCGGCGTGCTTCGGTAGCGCACAACGGGATGCTGCGCCTGTGCCCGACGTGGCGCGCCGTCCCGACCTCGTCAGCACCACCCCGGAGGCCGGCCGTGTCCACCCTGCGCGCGAGCGTCGATCTGCTCCCCGTCGCGCGCAGCGTGCCGGTGGCCCGTCACGTGGTCGTGGACCTGCTGCGGGCCTGGCGCGCGCCGCACGACCACGACGACGCGGCCCTGCTGGTGACCGAGCTGGTCGCGAACGTCGTGGACCACGTCGGTGGCGACAGCGTGTTCACGCTGGAGGTGACTCTCGCCGACGACTGGCTGCGGATCGGTGTCGTCGACGGATCCGGTGTCCGCCCCGTCATCCGGGAGCTGGACACGGGCCACCCGCGGGGACGCGGCATGCGGCTGGTGGCCGCGATCGCCGACCAGTGGGGAGCCGAGGACCACCGCGGCGGCAAGCGGGTCTGGTTCGAGCTGCGCCCACCGGGCCTGTGACTCCGTGCGCCCGGGGTTTGACCCCGCCGGTCGCCGGGGAGGGCCGCAGGGACGATCCGTCCCCGCAGTCGAAGGAGATGCGCGATGACCGAGCCCGGGACCCACAGCGCCGGTGAGGGCCTGTCCGACGAGGAGATGGTGGAGACCGTCGCCGGCCAGACCGACAGCGCCTCCGAGCACGCCGACAACGCCGGCAAGGACTGGTCCGGCAAGGACCTCGACGCCCCGGCTCCGACCGACCAGGGCTGAGCCCCCGCGCCGCCCGGGAGGCCCGGGCGGCGCCGGGCCGGGCGGTGCACACCCGGGCGGTGCCGGGCCGGGCGCTCGGCCGGGCGCCCGGCGCTGACAGACTGCGGCGGACGACGACGTCCCCCGCAGAGAGGCGCCCATGACCGCGCTGACCGCACCGCGGCAGTCCCCGCCGGCCCCCGAGCCCACCCGCTCGCCCCTGCTGCGGCCGGCACGGACGCTCGCACGCTACGCCGTCCGGCACGGGCTGCCCGCCGTGTACCTCGCCCGGGCCGCCCGCCGCGGCGACCTCGTCGGCCGGCTGCTGCGCGACCCGGCGGTGCGCGAGCACCCGTACGACGTCCACGAGCAGCTGCGCGCCCGCGGTCCGCTGGTGCCCAGTGCTCTCGGGTTGGTCACGACCTCCCACGCCGTCGCGCAGGAGGTGCTGCGGTCGGACCGCTTCGGCGTGGGCTGGGACCGGTCCCGCGCCTCGGGGGCGATCGGCTGGGCGCTGCGTTTCGGCGACGAGCTCGACGCCGCCGGCGTGGCCGAGCCGCCGTCGATGCTGGTGGTCGACGCCCCCGACCACACCCGCTACCGGCGGCTGGTCAGCCGCGCGTTCACCCCCCGGGCCACCGCGGCGTTCGAGCCCGTGATCCGGCGGACCGCCGAGCAGCTCCTCGACGGCCTGGCCGGTGCCGGGACCGTCGACCTCGTCGACCGCTACGCCGCCCAGTTGCCGGTGCTGGTCATCGCCGAGCTGCTTGGCGTGCCGACCGACCGCCGGGAGGACTTCCTGTGCTGGGGCGCCGCAGCGGCCGCGACGCTCGACCCCGGGCTGCCGGTGCGCCGGTACGTGCGGGCCGAGCGGGGGCTGCGGGCGATGCACGGGTTCCTGCGGCAGCACTTCGACCGGCTGCGCCGTGATCCGGTTGACGACCTGGTCAGCCGGCTGGTCGGGCTGCCCGGGGAGGAGGCCCTGACCGAGCGGGAGCTGCACGCCACGGTGCTGCTGCTGCTGGGCGCCGGGTTCGAGACGACGGTGAACCTGCTGGGCAACGCCGTCGTCGCCCTCGACGCCCACCCCGACCAGTGGGAGGCGCTGCGCGCGGAGCCGGCCGGCTGGGCCGGCGCGGTGGAGGAGGCGCTGCGGTACGACAGCCCGGTGCAGCTCACCGGCCGCACCGCGCGCGCCGACGTGGAGGTCGCCGGCCGGCTCGTGCCGGCCGGCGGCCGCGTCACGCTGCTGCTCGGGGCGGCCAACCGCGACCCCGGCGTCTTCGCCGACCCCGCCCGATTCGACGTCGGCCGGGCCAACGCGCGCGAGCACCTGGCCTTCTCCGGCGGCGTCCACTACTGCCTGGGAGCCGGTCTGGCACGGCTCGAGGCGGAGGTGGCGCTGCAGGCGCTGAGCGAGCGCTTCCCGCGGATGCGCGTCGCCGGGCGGCCGGTGCGCCGCGACCTGCGGACGCTGCGCGGCTTCGAGGTGCTGCCGGTCAGCCTCGGCTGACCGGTTCCGGCCGGGCCGGCACGGGGAGGACGGCGTCGCGTGCGGCGCCCCAGCCGGCCCACGCCATCGGGACGACGGCGACGAGCAGCACGACCAGCGGCCAGGACCAGCCGCGGGTGGCGTCGTGCAGCGCACCGAGCACCAGCGGGCCGGAGGCGGCGAGCAGGTAACCCAGGCACTGGGCCACGCCGCCGAGCCGGGCGGCCACGAACGGGGTGGGGCTGCGCAGCACGATGAGGGTCAGCGCCAGCGCGAAACCCGATCCCTGCGCGACGCCCCAGGCGCACACCCACACGACCGTGGCGGTGTCCGGGAGCAGCAGCAGGCCGGAGAGGCCGACGGCGTAGGCGCCGACCACGGCGACCACCAGGGGCCGCTGCCCGCGCATCCGGCCGGCCTGGGCGGGCGCGACGAGCGCGCCGGCCGCCCCCACGACGTTGGACAGCCCGAGCAGCAGTCCGCCCGCCGACCGGGGCACCCCGGCGTCGGCGAGCAGCGTCGGCAGCCAGGCGGCGATCGCGTAGAACTGCAGGCTCTGCATCGCCAGGAAGGCGCAGACCCGGCGCGCCAGCGGCAGCCGCAGCAGCTCCCAGGAGCCGCCGGGCGGCGCGTCGCCCCGGACCCGGCGGGCCCGGCCGGTGCCGGCGACCGGCAGCCACAGCACGAGCGCGCCGAGGGCGAGGAAGAGCCACAGGCCCAGCCCGCCCCGCCAGCCGAGGCCGAGCGCGCCGGCCACCGGCAGGGTCAGGGCCGCGCCCGCGGCGGCACCGACGTTGAGGGAGGCCGAGTAGATGCCCATGACGGCGCCCGGCCGCACGAACTCGCGCTTCACGTACGCCGGCAGCAGCACGTTGGCCAGGGCGATGGCGGCCCCGGCCAGCAGGCTCCCGGCGTAGAGCAGGGCGACGGGGGACAGCAGCCGCAGCGCGATGCCCAGCGCCAGCAGCAGCAGGGAGGCGCCGACCGCGGTCTCCAGCCCGACCCGCCGGGCCAGCCGGGGAGCCACCGGGGCGAAGGCGCCGAAGCAGAGCACCGGCACCGTGGTGAGCAGGCCGGCCATCGCCGAGGAGAGGCCGGTGTCGGCACGCAGGTCGCCCAGCAGCGGCGCGACCGCCACCACCGCCGGGCGCTGGTTGAGCGCGACCGCGACGATCGCGGCGACCAGCAGCCACGTGGCGAGGCGGGTGCGGGAGGTCGGCGCCGGCCCCCTCCCGGCCGCCGCCCCGGGGACGCCGGCGGTGGGGAGGAGGGGACCGGTCATCCCGCGGGTGTCAGCATCGCGGCACCGACGGTGGCGTTCGTGGCCTCGTCGACCAGGATGAACCGACCCGTGACCCGGTTGCGCAGGTAGTCGTCGACGAACAGCGGCTGCGTCGTGCGCAGCTTCACCCGGCCGATGTCGTTGAGCCCGAGCTCGGTGGCCCCCTGCTCGCGGTGCAGCGTGTTGACGTCGAGCCGGTAGGCCAGCTCCTTGACCACGCCGCGCACCGAGCGGGTGGTGTGCTTGACCGCCAGCCGCTGCCGGGGCCGCAGCGGTTCCTCGGCCATCCAGCAGACCAGCGCGTCGAGGTCCTGCGTCACCTGCGGGGCGTTGGCCGGCCGGCAGATCAGGTCGCCGCGGGAGACGTCGAGGTCGTCGGCCAGCCGCACGGTCACCGACATCGGGGCGAAGGCCTCGTCGAGCGGGCCGCGCGGGCCGTCGATGCCGGCGATCGTCGTCGTCAGCCCGCTGGGCAGCACCTGCACCTCGTCGCCGGTGCGCAGCACGCCGCTGGCGACGGTTCCCGCGTAGCCGCGGTAGTCGTGGAAGGCGTCGGACTGGGGCCGGATGACGTACTGCACGGGGAAGCGCGCGTCGGTGAGGTTGCGGTCGCCGGCCACGTGCACGTGCTCGAGGTGGTGCAGCAGCGTCGGGCCCTCGTACCAGGGGGTGTTCGGCGAGTGCGTGACGACGTTGTCGCCGTGCAGCGCCGAGATCGGGACGACGGTCAGGTCGGGCACGCTGAGCTTGGCGGCGAACGCGCTGAACTCGTCGCTGATGGCCTCGAAGACCTGCTCCGACCAGTCCACCAGGTCCATCTTGTTGATGGCGACGACCAGGTGCGGCACCCGCAGCAGCGAGGCCAGGAAGGCGTGCCGGCGGCTCTGCTCCAGCAACCCCTTGCGCGCGTCGACCAGCACGATCGCCAGGTCGGCGGTGGAGGCGCCGGTGACCATGTTGCGGGTGTACTGCACGTGCCCGGGGGTGTCGGCGAGGATGAACGTGCGCCGCGGGGTGCTGAAGTACCGGTAGGCCACGTCGATGGTGATGCCCTGCTCGCGCTCGGCGCGCAGGCCGTCGGTCAGCAGCGCCAGGTCGACGTAGTCGCCCTTGCTGGCGCGCGCCACGGCCTCGTACTGGTCCTCGAACACCGCCTTGCTGTCGTACAGCAGCCGCCCGATCAGGGTGCTCTTGCCGTCGTCCACCGAGCCGGCCGTGGCGATCCGCAGGATGTCCTTGCGGGCGGTGGCGATCTCGGCGGCGTGCTCGGCGACGGCGGAGTGCACGTCGACCGGGGCGGGGCTGCCGGCGGGCTCGAGCGTCATCGTGGGGCGGTCTCCCGTGTCGTGGCGGGCCGGCCCGAGCGGACCGGAGGCCGGGTGCCCGCGATCGGCCGGGCCGGGGTCCATCATCCACGACCGCCGCAGCGGCTCATCCGGGCGGACTCGGCTCCTGCACCGGACGGGGGTTGCCCGCCCGCTCGATGGCGTCGCCCAGCTCGTCGAAGCGGGTCTCGGAGGCCAGCGGCGTCCCGGCCCGGTAGGCGGCCCGCCCCAGCGCGAAGCCCCCCACCGGCGCGGTGACCAGCTGCAGGGCGATGGCCAGCAGGAGCTTCACCACGGCGAACCAGGACGGCGTGATGAGCAGGGCCCCGGCCATCGCCAGCACGACGCCGAGACTGGCGGCCTTGGTCACCGCGTTCATCCGCGCGTAGGCGTCCGGCAGCCGCAGCAGGCCGATCGCGGCCACGGCGATGAGGAAGACCCCGCCGGCGACCAGCAGCGCCCCGAGCACGTCGAGGACGAGCCCCATCACGTGTCCTTCCGGTGCAGCAGCCGGGCGAACGTGACGCTGGCGAGGAAGCCCACGAGCGTGGCGACGACGGCGACGTCGAAGAGGTAGGGCGCCTCGAGCCGGACGCCGAGCAGCGCGACGGCCGCGACGAACACGAAGAACGCCAGGTCGGCCGCGACCGCCCGGTCGGCGTCGGAGGGGCCGATGACCGCGCGCACGATCGTGGCCAGGAGGGCCACGGCCAGCACGACCAGCGACACGTCCAGGAAGACGGTCATCGGGCGCCTCCCCGCCCGTCCGCGACGGCGGGCCGGTGCCGGTCCACGTCGTCGTCGGCCGCGCGGCCGCGCCAGGCGTGCAGCATCCGGTCCTCCATCTCCTCCAGCTGGCGCACGAACTCCTCGCGGGTGCCGGCGTACATGCCGTGGACGTAGAGGGTGTCGGGATCGCGGCCGACGGCGAGCGACAGCGTGCCGGGGGTGAGCGAGACCAGGTTGGCCAGCAGCGTGATCTCCCCGGCGGTCCGGCTCCGCAGCGGCAGCGCCACGATGCCGGGGGAGAGCCGGCTGCGGGGGGTCAGGACGTCCCACACCACCTGGAGGTTGGCCAGGACCAGCTCGCGGGCGAAGTAGCCGGCGAACACGACGAAGCGGGCCAGCCGCGTCAGCGCGGTCATCCCAGCACCGCCTGGACGTAGGCGGCCGGGTCGACCAGCCCCTCCGCCGCCGTCTGCGCGAGGGACAGCAGCCCCTCGGCGCCCAGCCCGACGGCGACGGAGACCAGCGCGAGGAACAGGCCCGGGAGGACCAGCCGGAGCGGGATGCGGGAGAGCTCGATGGGCGTGCGCCGGCGCGCGGTGTCCGAGTCCTCCACCGGTGCGTGCTCGACCAGGGCCGTCGAGGCCTCCTTCCGGCCGTCCGGGCCCACCGGGGAGGCGGTGGCCGACGGGGCGGCGGGCGGCGGGGTGGGGGCGGCCTCTCCCGGTGCCCGGCCCCAGAACACGGCGTTCCAGATCTTCATCATCGACAGCAGCGTGAAGAGGCTGACGACGACGGCGAGCGCCGCGGCCAGGTACGCCTGCTCGCTGATCGCCGCGCTGACCAGGATGAACTTGGCGAAGAAGCCGGAGAAGGGAGGGATCCCGGCCAGGGACAGGGCGCCCACCAGGAACGCCAGCCCGAGCACCGGGTGGCGCCGCAGCTCGCCGCCCAGCCGGCTCAGCCGGCCGGTGCCGTGCGCCACCTCGATCGCCCCGGTGGACAGGAACAGCGACGCCTTCACCACCGTGTGGTGCAGCAGGTAGAAGATCGCCGCCGCCATGCCCAGCGGTCCGAAGAAGGCCAGCCCGAGCATGATGTAGCCGACCTGGCTGATCATGTGGAACACGAGGATCGACCGCATCGTGTTCTGCCCGAGGGCGCCGAGCACGCCGACGACCATCGTCGCCAGCATGATCACCAGCAGCAGGGTCGACAGCGACGGATCGCCGTCGAAGACCACCGCGTAGACGCGGAAGAAGGCGTAGACGCCGACCTTGGTGAGCAGGCCGGAGAACAGCGCGGTCACCGCGGGGGACGCGTAGGGGTAGCTGCGGGGCAGCCAGCCGTGCGCCGGCACGAGGGCGGCCTTCACGCCCAGCGACACCAGCACCGCACCGGCCGCGAGCGCCACCGCGGGCGACTCCTGGGCGGCCCCCGCCAGCTCGCCCAGGTTCACCGTCCCGGCGACCCCGTACACCAGGGCCACGCCGGCCAGGAACACGGTGGAGGCCAGAAGGCTGACGGTGACGTACACCCGGCCCGCCGTGAGCGCGTCCCGCCCGCCGCTGCGCGTGAGCAGCACGTAGGACGGGATGAGCGCGACCTCGATGAGGACGAAGAGGTTGAAGAGGTCGGCGGTGACGAACGCGCCGTAGACGCCTCCGGACAGGACCAGCGCCAGGGGGACGAACCACCTGTCCCGGTCGTCCCCCGCAGCGGCGGCGAACGCGAGGCACGTCGTGGTGAGCAGCGCCGTCACGGTGATCATGAGGGCGCTGAGCAGGTCGGCGGCGAAGGGGATCGCGATGCCGGCGGGCCAGCCGGCGACCTGGGCGACGAGGACGTCGCCGTCGCGGGTGGCGACGACCAGCAGCACCGCCCCGAGCAGGACCGCGCCGCTGACGGCCAGCCCGACGGCCCGCCGTGCGCCCGGGCGGCCGCCCATCAGGGCCGTGCCGGCCGCGGCGAGCAGGGGCCCGGCGACGACGAGCGGTACCAGGGCGTTCACGCCGGACCTCCGCTCGCCGGGCCGCGCTCGCCGGCGCCGTCCGCCGCGGGCACGGGCGGTGTCCCCGGCGCGGCACCAGGCTCGGCCTCCTCGGCCGCGTCGACGTCGTCCGCTCCGGGCTCGTCCTGCCGGTCGGGCTCGGCGTCGGCGCCGGCGCCGGCCATGCCCAGCAGGTACACCGTGATGCCGAAGGTGATCACGATGGCGGTCAGCGCGAACGCCTGCGGCAGCGGATCGGCCGCGGCCGCCGGGTCGACCTCCCCGACCAGCGGCGCCTCCCGGAGCCCCATCCCGCCGGCCGCGACGAGCAGCAGGTTGGCGGCGTGGCCCAGCAGCACGAGGCCCAGGACCACGCGGACCAGGCCGCGCTGGAACAGCAGGTAGGTGCCGCCGGCGGCGAGGACGGCCACGGCCAGGGCCGCGGTCACGGGGCGACCCCCTCGTGCTCGTCGGCCGTCCGGGCCGGGGCGGGGGCGCCGGCCGCGGCGGGCGCGGGTGCGGGGTCGGCGTCGTCGCCGCGGGACGCGGGCCGTCGGGCCGCCTCGGGCCGGCTGCGACCGCGCCCCAGCCGGTCGACCGCGGCCACGACGAGGCCCAGGACGACGAGGTAGACGCCGACGTCGAACAGGAGCGAGCTGGTCAGCTTGACCGACACCCCGAACACCTCCGGTTCGAACGGGAGCGGCCGCAGGAAGGCGCCGTCGACGTACCCGAGCAGGCCGACGGCCACGGCCAGGGCGACGCCGCTGCCGACGAGCAGCGCGGGGGAGAGCACCCGGGGCCGCCGCGGGACGTCGTAGGGCAGCTGGGCCAGCGCGATGGCCGCCCCGCCCACCAGCGCCGAGATGAAGCCGCCGCCGGGCGCGTTGTGCCCGCGGAGCAGCAGGTACAGGGAGAAGAGCAGGGCCACGGGCAGCAGCAGCGTGCGGGTCACCCGCAGGATGACCGCGTTGCCGACGGGGTCGGCGACGGGGTCGGCCACCCCCGCGCCGGCCCTCGGGGTCGGCGCGTCGTACCGGAGCAGCGCCAGCAGGCCGATGGCTGCCACCGCCAGGACGGTGATCTCGCCGAGCGTGTCCAGGCCGCGGAAGTCGACGAGCACGGTGTTGACCACGTTGGTGCCGCCGGTGAGCGGCTCGGACTCGGTGAGCAGGAAGTCGCCGGCCGCCGACCGGTCCCGCCGGCCGGTCAGCGCGAACGTCGCGGCGAACGCGGCCACGCCGACGGCGGCCGCGGCCACCGCGGCACCGGCCGTGCGCAGGCGGCTGCCGGGGGCGAACCGGGCGGGCAGCCGGCGCAGGACCAGGACGGCCACGACGACCGTCAGGATCTCGACGAGCAGCTGGGTGAGCGCCAGGTCGGGGCCCCCGATGACGAGGAACCAGGCCGCCACCACGAAGCCGACGACCCCGAGCAGGGCGAGTGCGCCGAGGCGGGAGCGCGCGACGGTCAGCGCCGCCGTCCCGACGCCCAGGAGGGCGACGAGCACCCAGTCCGCCGCGCGGGTCGCCGGCTCGGGCGACGCGGTCAGGGGACCGAGGGTGGACATGCCGACCCCCGCGAGCACGGCGAGCGCGAGCAGCGGCCAGACCAGGTGCGCGGCCAGCCGCGGGCTCAGGGCGGGCCGGCCGACCAGCGCCCCGAACCGCAGGGCGCCGTCGTACGTGGCGTCGTACAGCTGGGCGCCGGTGCGGGGCAGCCGCGACCCGAGCAGGACGGCGTCCACGCGGTCCCGCAGGAGGAACAGCGTCGTCCCCACGGTGATGGTGACCGCCGAGAGGCCCAGCGCCGCGGTGAAGCCGTGCCACAGCGCCAGGTCGGCGCCGCCCTCCTGGAGCCGGGTGTCCTGGACGGTGCGGTTGATGAGGGGGTTGAGCGCCGCGGCCCAGATGCCGAAGACCAGGCTCAGCACCGCGGGCACCGCCGCCGGGGCCAGGAACGACCAGCGCGGCTCGTAGAGGTTGGGCTGGCGGACCGGGCCGCCGAAGGCGCCGGCCAGGATCCGGAACCCGTACGCGAACGTCAGGGCCGCCGCGCCCACCGCGGTGCCCGCGGCCAGCCAGCCGACCCAGGCGGGCCCGTCCGCGCCGAGGAAGCCGTAGAAGGCCTCCTCCTTGCTGACGAAGCCCATGAAGGGCGGCAGGCCGGCCATCGACAGCGCGGCCACCCCGGTGAGCACGGCGGTGACGGGCATGACGCGCCGCAGCCCGGACAGCTCGCGGATGTCCCGGCTGCCGGCCTCGTGGTCGATGATGCCCACGAGCATGAACAGCGTCGCCTTGAACAGGGCGTGCGCGAAGGTGTGCAGCGCGGCGGCGGCCAGCGCCTGCGGGGTGCCGATCCCGACGAGGGCGACGAGGAAACCGAGCTGGCTGACCGTGGAGTAGGCGAGCAGGGCCTTGAGGTCGTGCTGCTTGAGCGCGAGGACGGCGCCGACGACGGCGGTCAGCAGGCCGACCGAGACGAGGGTGGCGGTCCAGAAGGGGTCGTCGGCGAAGGGCGGGGAGAACCGCATCAGCAGGTAGATGCCCGCCTTGACCATCGTGGCCGCGTGCAGGTAGGCGCTCACCGGCGTGATCGCCACCATCGCGTCGGGCAGCCAGAAGTGGAACGGCAGCTGCGCGGACTTGGTGAACGCGGCGAGGATCAGGCACGCGGCGATGGCGAAGGCCAGCGGCGACTCCGTGATGAGCCCCGGGTCGGCCAGGATCGCCGTCATGTCCGTCGTGCCGGTCGTCACGGCGATCATGACCAGGCCGGCGAACAGGGCCAGTCCGCCGCCGCCGGTGACGATCAGGGCGCGGGTGGCGGACTTCGCGCCGGCCAGCCCCGGCCCGCCGATGAGGAAGAACGACGTCAGCGTCGTCATCTCCCAGAACACGAAGAAGAGCACCAGGTCGGCGGCGAGGACCAGACCGAGCATGGACAGCGCGAAGACGGTGAGCAGCCCGTACAGCCGCACGTGCGCCTGCGTCTCGTCCAGGTAGCGCGCGCAGTACGCCATGATCAGCGCGCCGACGCCGAGGATCAGCACCACGAACAGCAACGACAGCCCGTCCAGGCGCAGGTGGAACTCCACGCCCAGCGAGGGCACCCATCGGCGGGCGACGGTGACGGTCCCGCCGTCCAGCACGGTGGGCGCCTGGGTGAGGAGCAGGACGCCGATCCCCGCGAAGACGAGGGCGAGCGGGTACCCCGTGGCGCGCCCCAGGCGGCGGGCCACCGGCGGGGTGAGCACCGCGGTGACCGCCAGGGCGGCGAGGGACAGGGTGAGGATCATGCGACGCGGGGGCGCACGGGTCCGGCGCACCCGTGGTCGAGGTCCGGGCGGAGCCGTGCGGGTGCCGCTGCGAGCATGCCGATCCGCCTCCCTCCGTTCGCTGGTCGTGCCGCCGAGTCGACGGCCAGTGCGCCCCGGGACGGCTCCGGACGCCGCACGCGTGGTGGTCGCGGGCACGGTCACGGTGCCGGGGCGGTGAGCGTCCGACGTCTCCGGTCGCCGTCCGAGCCTACGAGCAGGGAGGCCTCCCCGCTCCTCGACCGGGGCCGTGACCGGCACTCTGCTGGAGCCCGGCAGCCGCCCGTCTGGGACGTCTTCCGGGAGCCGACCGGGAGTCCGGTGCCTGCCGGGTGAAAGGCACCGGCGAGGGCCCGTGCCCGGTGCGCCGGGGCGGCGGATCGCTGGGGGTGCACCGGGTGACGTGGTTCCACGCGCTGTCGATCGTCGTGCTCTGGGTCGGCGCGGGTGTGCTGTTCGTCTTCCTGCTGCTCTACCGGCGTGGCTACCGGGAGGGGAGCTGGTTCGTCCTCGGCTCGGTGCTCGGCCCGCTCTTCGCCCCCATCGCGGCCGAACGCGCCCGCACCGGGAGCACCGTGCTGTCGCACCGGGTCGAGCCGGGAGCCGACCCGGGGACCGGTCCACCGGACGGTCCCGGTCGTCGCGGGCTGGAGGTGCTCGTCGGGGTCGACGGGTCGGCGGCGTCGGCCCGGGCGGTCCGGGACGCGGCCGAGCTGGTGGCCCCGCTGTCGGCACGGGTGCACCTGGTGACCGTCGTCGACGCCGACGACGGCGAGCACGGGGACCCCGACCGGGTGGCGAGGGCGTGCCGGCTGCTGCACTCGTGCGCGAGGCGGTTCCGCGCCCAGGGGACGGCCGTGGAGGCGGTCCGGGAACGGGCCGTCAGAAGTAGCCTTCCTTCTTCCGGTCCTCCATCGCCGCGTCGCTGACCTTGTCGTCACCGCGCGTGGCGCCGCGCTCGGTCATCCGGGTCACCGCGATCTCGGCGATGACCTCCTGGACCGTGGTCGCCTGCGAGCGGACCGCGGCGGTCAGGTTCGCGTCGCCGACGGTGCGGTAGCGGACCGTCTCGCGGAACGTCTGCTCGCCGTCGCGGGGGCGGATGAACTCGTTGACCGCGTACAGCATCCCCTGCCGCTCGACGACCTCCCGCTCCTGCGCGAGGTACAGCGGCGGGATGGCGATCTGCTCGCGGGCGATGTACTGCCAGATGTCGAGCTCGGTCCAGTTCGACAGCGGGAAGACCCGGAGCGACTCGCCCAGGTGGATGCGGCCGTTGTAGAGGTCCCACAGCTCCGGGCGCTGGTTCTTCGGGTCCCACTGGCCGAACTCGTCGCGGAAGGAGAACACCCGCTCCTTGGCCCGTGCCTTGTCCTCGTCGCGGCGGGCGCCACCGAAGAGCGCGGTGAAGCCGTGCTCCTCGACCGCGTCGAGCAGCACGGGCGTCTGGATCCGGTTCCGGGAGCCGTTGGGCTCCTCCCGGACGGTGCCCGCGGCGATGGCGTCCGGCACGGACGCGACGACGAGCTGCACCCCCAGCTCCGCCACCCGCTTGTCCCGGAACTCGAGGACCTCGGGGAAGTTCAGCCCGGTGTCGACGTGCATGACCGGGAAGGGGATCCGCGCCGGGGCGAAGGCCTTGCGGGCGAGCTCCAGCATCACAATGGAGTCCTTGCCGCCGGAGAACAGCAGCACCGGCCGCTCCAGCTCGGCGGCGACCTCGCGGATGACGTGGATGGACTCGGCCTCCAGCGTCTCCAGCTGGGTGAGCCGGTAGTCAGGGCTGGTCACGTGCGCAGGCTCCGGAACTCGGGGACGGGCGGTGTGCGGGCGTGCCGGGACACCCCTCGGACCAGCGGCAACCGCACCGGCTCGGGAGGGATTCCCCGACCAGTGTCCGGCATGGGCCTCAGCCGGCAGCGGCCAGGAGGCCCGGGGCGAGCTCCGGCCGGCACACCAGCAGGTCGGGCAGCCACGAGTCGGGGTCGTTGTAGCGCAGGGGCGAGCCGTCCAGCCGGGTCGCGTGCAGCCCGGCGGCCAGCGCGATCGCGACGGGGGCGGCGGAGTCCCACTGGTACTGCCCGCCGGCGTGCACGTAGGCGTCGACCTCGCCGCGGACCACCGCGGTCACCTTGTACCCGGCCGATCCCAGCGGCACCAGCTCGCCGTCCAGAGCGGCCGCGGCGGCGGTCGCGACCGCCGGAGGGCGGGTGCGGCTCACCGCGATGCGGGGCCGGCGCCCGGTGGCCGGGGGCGGGGTGGGCGCCGGGTCGGTGAGGAACACCTCGCCCAGCGCGGGCAGCGCCACGGCGGCCGCCGGGAGCGCGCCGGCCGACCACAACGCCACGTGCACCGCCCAGTCGGGGCGCCCCGGGTCGCCGTACTCGCGGGTGCCGTCGAGCGGGTCGACGATCCACACCCGCTCGGCGCCCAGCCGGCGGCGGTCGTCGGCGGCCTCCTCGCTGAACACGACGTCGCCGGGGCGGTGCTCGGTCAGGACGGCGGCGATCGCGCGCTGGGCGGCGGCGTCGCCCGCGGCGCCCAGCTCGCGACCGGTCGGCCCGCCGTCACGGAGGGCGAGCAGCACCTCGGCCGCCGCCCGCGCCGCGGCCGCGGCCACCGCGACGTCGTTCACCGCGGGCGGCCCGGGGCGGTGGCGCCGGTCGGCCGGCCCGGCGGTGAGGGTCGGCCGCTCGCGTCGGTCACCCCGGCGAAGTAGCGCGCCGTGACCTCGGGGCGGGGCGCCACGAACACCCCGCGGGCCTCCACCAGCGGCCGGCCGGGCTGCTCGGCCAGGGCGATGCCGCCGGTGACCACCGAACGGCGTCCGGCCGCCTCGGTCACCCGGCCGGTGAGGACGACGGGCGTGTGCAGCGGGACCGGCCCGCGGTAGTCCAGCTCCAGCCGGACCGTCATGCCCCACAGCCCGGCGCGGATCGTCGCCGCGCCCAGCACCTGGTCCATGACCAGGCCGCTCATGCCGCCGTGCAGGAAGCCGGGCGGGCCCTCGTAGGCCGCTCCGAAGGAGGTCTCGGCCACCACGCCGCCCTCGACCACCCGCACGTCCAGCGGCAGCGCGAGGGCGCTGCCGACCCCGCTCACCATGTTGTAGACCTGGCGCATCGAGCCGAGGTGGTCCAGCGGCGACAGCTGGCCCCGCGCCCGCCGCCGGGCGGCGAGCCGCCCGGTCAGCCGGCGGGCCTCCTCGGCCGCGGCGCGCAGCTCGCCCGCGTCCACCGCGGTGGTGACCGACGCGTCGACCAGGCCGCGCAGCGCGTCGCCGAGATCGGTGACCGCGGCCATCAGCTCGCGGTCGTAGGCCTCGCCGTCGCCGGGCGGGGGGTCGGTGGGCACGGGGTCGGTGGGCACGGTCCCGACCGTAGCCAGGGCCCGGCAGCGGTCAGCCGGGTGCCCCCGGCGCCGCGGGCGGGCCGGGGGCCGGTTCCGGGGGACCGCTGCGGGGCAGCCGCACGGTGAAGGCGGCGCCCCGGCCCGGTGCGGTGTCCAGGTGGACCGTGCCGCCGTGCGCGGCGACCAGCGAGGAGACGATCGCCAGCCCCAGCCCGGTTCCCCCGGCCGCCCGGGCCCTGCTCTTGTCCGCGCGGTAGAACCGCTCGAACACCCGCGCGGCGTCGGCGGGTTCCATGCCCGGGCCCTCGTCGGCCACGCCGACCAGCACCCAGCCGCCGTCGTCCTCCGCGCCGGTCGGCGGCGGGTCCTCGCTCAGGGACACGGTCACCCGCGCGTCGGCGGGGGTGTGCACCAGCGCGTTGGTGACGAGGTTGCCGACCACCTGCCGCAGCCGCGCCTCGTCGCCGAGCACGACGGGCATCTCGGTCATCGCGGGGTCCAGCACCAGCTCCAGCGGCCGGTCCGGCTGCAGCGTCCGGGCGTCCTGGACGGCGTCGCCGGCGACCTCGGCGAGGTCGACCGGCGTGACGGTGAGCGGGCGCTGCTGGTCCAGGCGGGCGAGCTGGAGCAGGTCCTCGACCAGCAGCCCCATCCGCGACCCCTCGGACTCGATGCGCTGCATGAGCCGGGCGACGTCCTCCTCCTCGCGGACCGCGCCCTGCCGGTACAGCTCGGCGAACCCGCGGATCGAGGTGAGCGGGGTGCGCAGCTCGTGGCTGGCATCGGCGACGAACTGCCGCATCCGGCCCTCGGAGGCCCGTGCCTGCTCCTCCGACGCGCGCTGGGCGCGGAAGGCGCTCTCGATCCGCGCCAGCATGACGTTGAGGGCCGCGGACAGCCGGCCGACCTCGGTGCGCTGGTCCCCGGCGGGCACGCGCTGGGAGAGGTCGCCGGCCGCGATGGCCTGCGCGGTGCGCTCGACCTCCGCGAGCGGGCGCAGGCTGTTGCGGACCAGCAGGTACCCGGCGACGCCGAGCACGGTCAGCACGACCAGCCCGACCAGCAGCTCGATGCGCACCAGGCGGGCGATCGCCTTCTGATCGCCCTCGAGGTCCACCCCGACGACGAGCGTGTAACCACCGCGCAGCTCTCCGGAGGCCACCCGCCAGTGCCCGCCGTCGGCCCACACGCTGATGGGGCGGCCGTCGGTGCGCAGCCGCTCGACCTCGTCCGCGTCCAGCTCGGGCAGCGAGTCCCCGTCGGGGTCGCGCGGCTCGCCGATGACGACCGGCTCGTCGCTGTCCGGAGGGAGGCAGGCGACGTAGTAGGAGCTGACCCCGGGGTAGCCGGCGCGCAGGCAGGCCTCGAGGTAGCGGGGGCTCTGTGCGCTGGCGCTGGCGACGGCTGCGCGCAGCTCGCCGTCGCGCTCCTGCTGCAGGTAGTTGCGCAGCAGGGACGCGGTGGCGAAGCCGGTGGCCAGCAGGGCGAGGCCCAGCAGCACCACCAGCAGGACGACGACGGTGACGCGCAGCGGGACGCGGGGTCCCCGCAGGACCGGCGGGGCGGGAGGCGTCATGTGCCCCGTGGCAGCCGCAGGGTGTAGCCCACCCCGCGGATCGTGTGCAGCAGGCGGGGCTCGGTCGTGTCGACCTTGCGGCGCAGGTAGGAGATGTAGGACTCCACGACGTTGGCCTCGCCGTTGAAGTCGTAGTTCCACACGTGGTCGAGGATCTGGGCCTTCGACAGCACCCGGCCGGCGTTGGCCATCAGGTAGCGCAGCAGCTTGAACTCGGTGGGGGACAGGCCGACGAGGGTGCCGGCCTTGAGCACCTCGTGGGACTCCTCGTCGAGCTCGATGTCGGCGAAGGTGAGTCGCGGCGCCTCGTCCGTCCGCTGGGTGGGCGCGCTCGTGCGCCGCAGCACCGCACGGATGCGGGCGACCACCTCGTCGAGGCTGAACGGCTTGGTCACGTAGTCGTCCCCACCGAGGGTCAGGCCCGAGACCTTGTCCTCGGGGGCGTCCTTGGCGGTCAGGAAGAGCACCGGCGTGTGCCGGCCGGTCTCCCGCAGCCGGCGGACCACGCCGAAGCCGTCCAGGCCCGGCATCATCACGTCGAGCACGAGCAGGTCCGGCCGGAACGACGAGGCCATCGCCAGGGCCTGCTGGCCGTCGGCCGCCGTGGCCACCTCGAAGCCGGCGTAGCGCAGGCTCGCCGACAGCAGCTCGCGGATGTTGGGCTCGTCGTCCACCACCAGCAGGCGCGCCTCGGGCCCCCGCCCGGCCGCTCCGCCCGTGCTGCGGGTCCCCTGCACCGGCCCTCCCGGAGAACGCACCGATCCCGTCGTCATGGCACCAGGCTGGGCGTCGCGGCTGCGCCCGGTCTGGACGCTACCTGTGAATCCCCTGGACGGTCCCCGCCCCGCGATGGCGAGATCTGCACACTCGTCGCCATCAGCGGCTGATGCCGACGAGTGTGCAGATCTCGTCGGGCTCAGCCGGCGGGGGACATCGCGCGACCCCGCCGCCAGTAGCCGATGGCGTGGTGCCGGGCCCGGCCCAGGCCCCAGCGCGCGCGCAGGTCGGCCCGGATCGTGCGGACGGCGGCGGACTCCGCGCCCACCCAGGCGAAGACGTCGTCCCCGTCGGCCGGCGGGTCGAGTCCGGCCACGGCAGCGGCCAGGAGGGTGCTCTCCCCCGGCGGTGTGCCGCCGCGGTGCAGCCAGCGGACGGTCACCCCTGCCGGAACCGCGAGCGGCTGCTCCTCCTCGGGGCCGGCGACCTCGACCAGCGCCAGCCCGGTCGTCGACGGCGCGGCCTCGGCGAGGATGCGGCTGATCGCCGGCAGTGCCGTCTCGTCGCCGGCGAGCAGCAGCCGGCCGGCCGCCCGGATGCCCAGGTCGCCGCTGCCGGCGACGCCCAGCAGCGCCCCGGGCGCCGCGGCGGCGGCCCAGGACGCCGCCGGGCCGTCGCCGTGCAGGACGAAGTCGATCTCCACCTCGCCGCGGGCGGCGTCCTGCCGACGGGCGGTGTAGCTGCGCAGCGCGACCCCGTGGGCACCGACCGGCCACACGATCCGGCCGTCCCGGGCGACCGCCGGCCAGCGGGGCGCCGGGTCACCGACGCGGGGGACGAGCAGGTTCACCGTCGGGCCCGCCGCGGCGGCCGCCGCCGGCGTCCCGGCGAGGACGACCCGGCGGACGGTGGGCGTCACGTCGGTGACGGAGACGGCGGTGAGGACGTCGACGTCGCGCAGGCCGTCGGGAGCTGTCACGCGCTGGAGCGTAGGCAGCCGCCACGCGGGCCGACCCGGCCGACCCCGGGGGAATGGAGTCGACCGGGCCGGCGATCGAGGACGTCCGGGTCACCCTGGGTAGTTGCGTCGGCCGGTCTGACCTGCGCTGTCCCCGGATCCCTGTCCGTCGGTGGCAACGCTACGTGAGCGTCGGCGGCTCTGCAGCGCCCGCAGGGGTGAACTCGTTGCCCGGCCGGGTGATGTGTGCCCCGTCCTCCGCGGGGGCAGGCAGCGGAGGACGGGCCGCGCGGCGGCACCCACCGACGGGGAGGACGGCATGGCGGACGACTTCGGGAAGGGCGACCACGTCACGTGGAAGAGCCACGGTGGCGAGGCCGAGGGCACCGTCAAGAGGAAGATCACCGAGGACACGGAGGTCGCCGGCCGGAAGGTCAGGGCCAGCTCCGACGACCCGCAGTACGAGGTCGAGAGCGAGAAGAGCGGCGGCACCGCGGTGCACAAGCCGTCGGCACTGGAGAAGAAGTGAGCGCCGGAACCACCGCACGACCAGCACACAGGAGGCACCCGTGAGCGAGACCGACGACCAGTTCGCCGGCGTGTCATCACGCAGCACCAAGCACAACCCGCGCCTGGACGAGGAGCTCGAGCACGAGGTCCAGGGGATGCTCAAGGCCGAGCGGGCCACCCGCGCGCACGAGTGGCGCGAGGTCGAGCCGGTCGCCGAGGGCGATCCGGACATCGACGCCGACCCCCAGGGGACCCTGACCGGTGGCGTGCCCGTCGGCATGACCGAGGACGCCGTCGTGGCCAGGGCAGAGCTGGCCCGGTGGCTGGACCGCGCGGACTTCCCCGCCACCGGCCCCGAGCTGGTCGAGGCCGCTCTGGACCACCGGGCGCCGGACGCCGTGGTCGACGAGCTGGGCCGGCTGCCCGCGGGAGAGGCGTTCGAGCGGATCGGGGACGTCGTGCGCGCGCTGGGCTACCCGACCGAGACCTGACGCCCCCGGCGGGGCGGACGGCAGGAGGGGGAGCGGCCGGGATCAGGACCCGGTCCGCTCCCCCTCCTCCTCGTTCTGCTCCTCCTCGGCGATCTCCTCGGCGCCACGCCGGCGGAACAGCCGCGAGCCGGGGAAGCCCTTCACCACCTGCCGCAGGTCCTGCATCGTGTCGAGCAGGTCGTGCACGTCCGGGCCCACGCCCTCGAGCGTCTTGAGCACGGGCAGGATGTCGTCGTCGAGGTGCTCGAGGAGCGTCGGCAGCCGGTCGATGATCGTGACCAGCGCCTCCACCTCCTGCGGGTCCATCGTCTCCGCCAGCCGCTTGACCACCGGGGTCAGGTCGCGCAGCGGTCCCTCGTAGCCGGCGAGCAGCGGGTCGACCCGCGAGACGAGGTCCTCGGCCCGCCCGACGGCGCCCTCGGCCCGCCCGACCGCCCCCTCGGCGCGCTCGATGGTCCGGCCGACGGCGTCGATGGCCTGGTCGGCTTTCTGCTGGGTCTGGCCGACGGCGTCGATGGCCTGGTCGGCTTTCTGCTGGGTCTGGCCGACGGCGTCGATGGCCTCGTCGGCCTTCTTCTGCGTCTGACCGACCGCGTCGATGGCCTCGTCGGCCTTCTTCTGCGTCTCGCCGACCGCCTCGATGGCCTGGTCCGCCTCCTCGAGCGTTCCGCCGGCCCGGGTGATCGTCTCGTCGGCCCGGCGCCGGGTGGCCTCCAGGTCGGTGACGGCTCGGTCGACCCGGTCGAGCAGGCCCTCGGCCGAGGAGACCGCGGCGGTGAACCGGTCCAGCAGGCCCTCGACCCGGCCGACCGCGCTGACGACGCGAGGTACGAGCGCGACCGCCTCGGACAGGCCCTCCCGGAGGCCGTCGACCGCGGCCAGGACGTCGGAGGGACCGGGGAGGGAGGGCAGGCGCACGAGCCGACGCTACGTCCGGGAGCGATCCGTCGCCGGACGATCTCCGCGCGTCACCCGTCCGGACGGTCTCTGGGACGTATCGTGAGGGGCCGCCCACGAAGCGTGTGCGGAGTGCCCGCCTGCGCACGGGTACGGAACGGCACGGACCACGACGATGGGATGTCGACGCGGTGGGGGACTCGCGAGCGGGGGGCGGCGCCGGGGACGGCGACGTCGGTCGGAACGGCGAGCCGCTGACCCTCGAGCAGCTCATCGCCCGCCAGGGCAGCGGGCCCAGCGGCCGCCGCGCGGCGCGGCGCACCGGCGACGTGCCCATCCCGCTGCTGCCCGGCGAGTCGCTGCCGGCCCACCGGGGTCCGCGCCCCGCCGTCCCGCCGCCCGCCGGCCCCCGCCGCAGCGACCCCGCGGTCCCGCGCCCGCCGGCGCAGGACGCCGCCCCGTCCGCCCGGCCGCCCTCGCCGTCCACCCCCCGGCCTGCGCCGACGGGACCGGAGGCGTCCGCGGGCGGCCGGGGTCTCCCGCCGGTGCCCTCCCCGCCGCTGCGGGCCGCCGCTGCTGCGCCGCCGGCGGCCGGAACGCCGGCACCTGCGCCGCCCCGGCAGGCACCTGGCGCCTCCGGCGTCCGGTACAGCCAGCCGGTCCCGCCGCTGCCCGGCGGCGGCCCCCGCACGCCGCAGCGGCCCGGCCGGCCGCTCCCGCCGATCCCCGGCCTCGACGCCCCCGGACGGTCGGGTGCCACGGCGGCGCCGCGGCCGCCGCGCAAGGAGACCCGAGCCGCGCGCCGGGCCGCCCGCAGCCCCGGTCGCCGCCGCCTGCTGCGGCTGGCGCAGGGGGTCGTGGCCCTGGTGGTCCTGGTGGCCGCCTACTACCTGGGGCTCTACGTCTACGTCGACACCAGCATCGAGCGCGTGGAGGCGCTCGCCGCCGACGGACCCGAGGTGATCGCGCCGGGTCTGCAGGAGGGCGCGGCCACCTACCTGGTCGTCGGCACCGGCATGCCGGGCGCCGAGGGCGCCGACGGCGTCGCCGCGCTGCTGGCCCGCGTGGCACCGGACGAGGAGTCGGCGGTCCTCATCAGCCTGCCGCCGCGCGCGCTCGTCGACACCCCGGCCTGCCCGGCGGCCGACGGCGAGCTGCGCGACCCGGTCACCGAGGCCCTCGCCGACTCCCTGCTCGAAGGCGGGCCGGCCTGCCTGGTGCGGTCGGTGCAGCAGCTGTCCGGGCTGCGCGTCGACCACTACCTCGGCGTCGACCTCGCCCGCCTGCCCGACATGGTCGACGCCCTCGACGGCATCCCCGTCTGCCTGCCCGCGGTCACCGGGGCCTGGGCGGCGGCGGCCGAGCCGCTCCCGGCCGGGGCCTCCGAACTCGACGGCGACCGCGCCGCGGGGTGGATGCGGCCCGGCGACCCGGCCGCCGACATGGCGGGGACGGCGGTCGCCGAGCGGGCCCAGGTGCTGCTCACCGCCACGCTGCGGCAGGCGATGTCGCCGGGCGTGCTGGGCAACCCGGTGCGGCTCACGTCGTTCCTGACCAGCGCCGCCGATGCGCTCACCGTCGACGACGGCACGAACCTGGGCGACCTGAGCAGCCTCGCCGGCGCCCTGGGCGACCTCTCCGGCGACGCCGTCCAGCGGGCCGCGCTGCCGGTCGCGCAGGTCGGCTACGTGCCGGCCGGGACCGACGAGTCCTACGTGCTGCTCGACCGCGCCGCTGCGCGGGCGCTGTTCGAGAGCCTGCTGGAGGACGGGCGGCTGCCCGCCGAGGTCGTCGACGGGCCGGCGGACGACGCCGCCGCTCCGCCCCCGGCCGTCCCGGAGCCGCCCGCCCCCGCGCCGGCCCCCGTCCTCGTCCCGCCGGCGGAGATCACGCTCGACGTCCTCAACGGGACGTCGACGGCCGGCCTGGCCGCCACGGTGGCCGACGCGCTGCGCGGCCAGGGCTTCGTCGTCGGGCAGGTGAGCAACCAGCGCGGCGGGGTCGAGGCCACCGTGGTCCGCCACGGCCCCGGCGTCCTCGCGCAGGCGCAGACGGTCGCCGCCGCGGTGCCCGGCGCCGTCCTGGAGCCCAGCGACGCCATCGGCGACACGGTGCAGCTCGTCGTCGGGCCGAACTTCGGCGAGGTCGTCGCGCCGGTCCCGCCGCCGGCCCCGGCCGCCGAGACCGCAGCGGAGACGGCAGCGCCCGGTCCCGAGCCGGTCACCGGCACGCTGGCCGCCGAGGCCGCCCCCGCCTCGGCGTCGACCAGCTGCGGATGACCCGGTCGCAGCCGGGAACACACCTCCTGACGCCGAACGGCCCGCTCCCGGAGGGGAGCGGGCCGTCCAGGCCGTGCGGGTCAGCTCACCCGAAGCGGCCCGAGATGTAGTCCTCGGTCGCCTTCTGGTCGGGGTTGCTGAAGATCTTCTCGGTCGGGTTGAACTCGATCAGCCGGCCGGGCTGCCCCACCCCGTTGAGGTTGAAGAACCCGGTCTGCTCGCTCACACGGGCCGCCTGCTGCATGTTGTGCGTGACGATCACGATCGTGAAGCGCTCCTTGAGCTCCGCCATCAGGTCCTCGATGGCGAGCGTGGAGATGGGGTCCAGCGCCGAGCAGGGCTCGTCCATGAGCAGCACGTCGGGCTCGACGGCGATCGCACGGGCGATGCACAGGCGCTGCTGCTGACCGCCGGACAGGCCCGAGCCGGGGCGGTCGAGGCGGTCCTTGACCTCGGTCCAGAGGTTGGCGCCGCGCAGCGACTTCTCGACCAGGTCGTCGGTCTCGGACTTCTTCATCCGCCGGTTGTTCAGCCGGTTGCCGGCGATCACGTTGTCGTAGATCGACATCGTCGGGAACGGGTTGGGCCGCTGGAAGACCATGCCGATCTGGCGGCGGACGTTCACCGGGTCGACGTCGCTGCCGTAGAGGTCCTGGCCGTCCATGACGACCTTGCCCTCGACGCGGGCGCCGGGGAGCACCTCGTGCATCCGGTTGAGCGAGCGCAGGAAGGTCGACTTGCCGCAGCCCGACGGGCCGATCAACGCGGTGATGCTGCGCGGTTCGATGGCGACGTTGACGCCCTCCACGGCGAGGAAGTTGCCGTAGTAGATGTTGAGGTCGGAGACCTCGATGCGCTTGGCCACGTGCGTGTCCTCCGTGTCGGTCGGTCGGTCAGCGACCGGTCTTGGGGGCGAAGAAGCGGCTGATCAGGCGGGCGACGATGTTGAGCGCCATGACCAGGATGATGAGCAGGAGCGCTGCCGTCCAGGCGCGGTCGATGAACGCCTGCGTCGCGGTGCCCGGCTGGGTGAGCTGGTAGAAGGCGAACACCGGCAGGGTCGCCATCCGTCCGTCGAACGGGTTCAGGTTGGTTCCGGTGATCAGGCCCACGGTGATCAGCAGGGGCGCGGTCTCGCCGACGACCCGGGCGACGGCCAGCGTGATGCCGGTGCCCAGGCCCGCGACGGCGGTGGGGAGCACGACCTTGACCACGGTGCGCCACTTGGGCACGCCCAGGGCGTAGCTGGCCTCTCGCAGCTCGTTCGGCACGAGCTTGAGGACCTCTTCGCAGGAGCGGACCACCACGGGGATCATCAGCACCGACAGGGCGACCGAGCCCATGATGCCCGCGCGGAAGCTGTTGCCGAAGAGCAGCGTGAACAGGGCGAAGGCGAACAGGCCGGCGACGATCGACGGGATGCCGGTCATGACGTCGACGAAGAAGGTGATGGCCCGCTTGAGCCGGCCGCTGCCGTACTCGACGAGGTAGATGGCCGTCATGAGCCCGATGGGCACGGAGATCAGCGTCGCGACGAGCGTGATGATCAGCGTGCCGAGGATGGCGTGGTAGGCGCCGCCGCCCTCGCCGACGACCCGGAACATCGAGTTGGTGAAGAAGTCCGCGTCGAGGCGGGCGAGGCCGTTGTCGAGCACGGTGTACACGAGGGAGAGCAGCGGAACCATCGCGATGCCGAAGGCGGTCGTCACCAGGCAGGTGACCAGCCGGTCGGTGCCCTTGCGGGGCCCCTCCACCGTGCGTGAGGTCAGCCACACGACCAGCGTCCCGATGATGACGCCGTAGATGACGGTGGAGGTGACGCTGAAGCCGGTGAGCGCGGACAGCAGCGCCCCGAGCGCGATGCCGGCGGCGTAGAGCCCGGAGGGGGCGAAGCGCGGCAGCCGCCGGTCGACCCGGACGGGTCCGGGGTCCTCGGTGGGGACGGGAGCGGGCCGGATGTCGGTGCTCATCAGTTGGCTCCGGAGAAGTCGGCGCGCCGGTCGACGATCCAGCGGGCGAGCATGTTCACCGCGAGGGTGATGACGAAGAGCACGAGCCCGCTGGCGATCAGCGTGTTGACGCCGATGCCGGTGGCCTCGGGGAACCGCAGCGCGATGTTGGACGCGATGGTCGAGGGGTTGGAGCTGCTGATCAGGTTCAGCGTGGCGGCGCTGCCGCCGGACAGGATGATCGCGACGGCCATGGTCTCGCCGAGCGCCCGGCCGAGGCCGAGCATCGCCCCGGCGATGACCCCGGACTTGCCGTAGGGCAGGACGGCCATCTTGATCATCTCCCACCGGGTCGCGCCGAGTGCCAGCGCGGCCTCCCGGTGGAGGGCCGGCGCCTGGCTGAACACCTCGCGGGCGATGGCCGAGATGATCGGCAGGATCATGACGGCGAGCACCAGGCCGACGGTGAGCATCGTGCGGCCGCTCGCCGAGGCGGGGCCGGCGAACAGCGGGATCCAGCCGGCGTTGTCGGCGAGCCAGTCGTGGAAGGGCACCAGCTGCGGGGCCAGGACGGCCAGGCCCCAGAAGCCGTAGACGACGCTGGGGATGGCCGCCAGCAGGTCGATCACGTAGCCCAGCGCGGACGCGATGCGGCGGGGGGCGAAGTAGGTGACGTAGAGCGCGATCCCGACGGCCAGCGGGGTGGCCACCAGCAGCGCGATGACCGCGCCGAGCAGCGTCCCGACGATGAGCGGCCAGACGTAGCTGGCCAGGCCCTCCCCGCCGGGGATCTGGTCCGAGGGGGCCGTCAGGGCGGGCAGCGCCTCGCTGATGAGGAAGGCGGCCACCCCCGCGAGGACGAGGAGGATGAGGATCCCGGAGCCCTTGGCGCTGCCGGAGAAGATGCGGTCACCCGGACGCCGCACGGCGTCCTGCCGCTTCGGGGGTTCGGTCGGGGCCTTCGTGGCGGTCACCGCTGCTCCGTGGGGGTCGGTCGGGGTTGCGTGCCCTGGACGGGCGGTGGGGGGGGGGGGGGGGGGGGGGGGGGGGGGGGGGGGGGGGGGGGGGGGGGGGGCGGGGGGGGGGGGGGGGGGGGGGGGGGGGGGGG
>NZ_JBJNRJ010000001.1:226352-260708 GCF_046233715.1 Trujillonella humicola
GGCTCGCGCGCCCCCCCCCCCCCCCCCCCCGCCCCCCCCCCCCCCCCCCCCCCCCCCCCCCCCCCCCCCCCCCCCCCCCCCCCGCGGGGTACCGGTCTCAGCCGGCGGTGATGGCGTCGACCGCGGTCTGCGCCTGCTCGCGCAGGGCGTCGGAGATCGGGGCGTTGCCGGCGTTGTCGGCGGCAGCCTGCTGGCCGTCCTCGCTGATCACGTACTGCATGAAGGCCTGCACGTTGTCGGCGGTGGACTGGTCGTCGTACTGGACGCAGCCGATGTGGTAGCTGATCAGGACGATCGGGTACTCGCCGGACCCCTCGGTCTGCCGGTTGACCTCGATGGCGAAGTCGTACTCGCCGCGGCCCTCGACGGCCGGGGAGTTCTCGACGACCGCCGCGGCCGCCTCGGCGCTGGGCCCGACGTAGTCCTCGCCGACACCGACGTTGACGACGCCGAGGTCACCGGCCCGGCTGGCGTCGGCGTAGGTCACCGCACCCGCGGTGCTGGTGACGACCTCGATGACGCCGGAGGTGCCGTTGGCGGCCTCGCCGCCGGGCAGCGGCCACACGCCGTCCGGCTCGGAGGTCCAGACCTCGGGGGCGGCCTGGTTCAGGTAGTCCGTGAAGTTGTCGGTCGTCCCCGAGTCGTCGGCGCGGTGGACCGGCGTGATCGTGGTGTCCGGCAGCGTGGCGTCGGGGTTCTCCTCCGCGATGGCCGGGTCGTTCCACGTGGTGATGTCGCCGGTGAAGATGCCGGCGATGACGTCCGGCGAGAGGTCGAGCTCGTCGACGCCCTCCAGGTTGAAGACGACCGCGATCGGCGAGATGTAGTTCGGCAGCTCGAAGACCTCACCGTCGCCGGCGCACCGCTCCTGGGCCTGGGTCAGCTCCTCGTCGTCCAGCGCGGCGTCGGAGCCGGCGAACGCGGTGGTCCCGGCCAGGAACTGCTCGCGCCCGGCGCCGGATCCGGCCGGGTCGTAGCTGAACTGGACGTCGGGGTACTCGCCCTGGAACCCGGCCTGCCACGCCTCCATGGCGGCCTGCTGGCTGCTGGCGCCGGCGCCGGCGAGCTGGCCGCTCAGCTCCTGCGTGTCGCCGCCACCGCCGTTGCCGCTGCCGCCACCGGCGGTGTCGCCGGACTCGTTGTCGGCGCCACAGGCGGCCAGCGCGAGCGTGGCGGCCAGCGCGGTGGAGAGGGCCAAGGTGCGCGTCCTGCTGCGCAGCATCAAGTCAGTGCCTTTCGGAGGGTGCCCGGGCCTCGATGCCGGGCAGCGCGGATCCAACGTGCAGCGACGCTAGGGAGCCGAGGTGACCGCCTCCGGGTGCACCGGTGAACGCGCGGTGAACGGGTCCTGTGATGCCCGATACGCCTGCATGTCGGCCGGGCGAGATCCGGGTGAACGACCCGCGTGGACTGTCGCATGACGGTCCGGTAACGGCAATGGTGGGGGGTTGGACGACGTCCCGGGCCGGTCCCGGGCCGGTCAGCGCACCGGCGCGCGACGCCAGGAGACGTCGACGGCGTACCGGGTGAAGCCGCGCCGCTCGTACAGCCCCACCGCGGGCGCGTTGTCGGCCTCCACGTAGAGCAGGACCTCGCGCAGCCCGAGGTCGCGCAGGTGCGCCAGCCCGGTGTCGGTCAGGGCCCGGCCGAGGCCGCCGCCCTGCGCGTCGGGGTCGATCCCGAGCACGTAGACCTCGCCGATCGCCTCGTCGCCGGTGTCCCCGGGCGGGTGGACCTTGGTCCAGTGGAAGCCGAGCAGCGTGCCGCCATTGTCGGGGTCGCCGCGCCAGGCCAGGAAGAAGCCGGCCGGGTCGAACCACGGCTCGGCCTCGCGCAGCGCCAGGTCCTCGGCGCTCCAGCCGCCCTGCTCCGGATGGGTGGCGAAGGCGCGGGCGTTGACGCGCAGCCACGCGGCCTCGTCCCGGCCCGGCCGGAACGGGAGCACCCGGACGCCCTCGGGCAGCGCGGGCGGGCCGGACCCGACGCCGGCCAGGTCGCGCCGCATCTGCAGCAGCGTCCGGGCGCGCTGGTAGCCGCCGTGGGCCGCGAGCGCGGCCGCGCCGGGCAGGTCGCCGTGCGCCCAGACCCGCAGCGGCCGGTCCCCGGCGAGGGACTGCAGCCGGCCCAGCAGGGCCCGACCGGTGCCGCGCCCCCTGGCGTCGGGGTGGACGGCGAGCTCCCCCTCGGCGTCGCCGGTGCCGTCCCCGCCCTCGAACCGGGCGTAGCCGACGACCGTGCCGCCGGACTCGGCCAGCACGTCGCGGCCGCCGGCCGGACCGCCGTGCTGCAGGCGCAGCTCGGCCTCCTCGGAGACGGGGCGGACGCCGTCGGCGGCCGTGGCGGCGCGCAGCACCGCCAGCACGGCGGCGGCGTGGGCGGGGTCCAGCCGGGACGTGTCCCGGATGGTGGCGGGGGAGCTCAGGGCCGGCTCAGCGCAGCGGGGCGGTGGTGCGGTCCGCGGCGGCCGGCGGCTCGGCCGCCCGCGCCGCCGCGGCGGTCGCGTCGGCGACCTGCTGGTCGAGCTTGTAGCCGACGTTGCGGACCGTGCCGATCAGCGCCTCGTGCTCGGTGCCGAGCTTGGCCCGCAGCCGGCGGACGTGGACGTCGACGGTCCGGGTGCCGCCGAAGTAGTCGTAGCCCCAGATCTCCTGCAGCAGCTGGGCCCGGGAGAAGACCCGACCCGGGTGCTGGGCCAGGTACTTGAGGAGCTCGAACTCCTTGTAGGTCAGGTCGAGCGGGCGCCCGCGGAGCTTGGCCGAGTAGCTGTGCTCGTCGATCACCAGCTCGCCGGCCTGGGTGATGCCCCCGTCGGGACCGTCGGCCGGCGTGGCGGCGGCCAGGCGCCGGGCGGTGGCCCACTTCAGCCGGGCGTCCACCTCGGCCGGGCCGGCGGTGTCGAGAAGCACGTCGTCGACGCCCCAGTCGGCCGACAGCGCCACGAGCCCGCCCTCGGCCAGGACGGCGACCAGCGCCGAGGCCACCCCGGTCGACGACAGCAGGCCGCACAGCGTCCGGGCCTGGATGAGGTCGTACCGGGCATCGACGAGCACCACGTCGCCGGAGTCGCCGTCGAGGAGGCTGGAGAGCTCCGGGGCCACCACGCGGACCTGGTGGCCGAGCAGCCCGAGCGCGGGCAGCACCTCGGTCGTCGCCTGGCGCGCTGCGGTCATGAGCACGAGTCGCATGTCGTCTCCTCACGGAGCCGGGGACGACGGGCGTCGTCCGGGGGCCCACGACAGCGCTGTCGGGTGAGCCCGCAGGATAGCCGACGTGTCGCCCGATCCCCTCCTCCCGACGGGGCGCCGCCCGGTCGAGCTGCTGCCCGGCGCCCGGCCGGCGGAGGTCGTGACCGCCGACGGGGTCCGCCTGTCCGGCGTCGTCGTCCCGGCACGGCCGGCTCCCCGGGCCGGGCGGGCCGTGACCTTCGTGGTCGCGCACGGCTTCACCAACTCCACCGCCCGGCCCGGTTTCCGGCGGCTGGCCGGGTGGCTGCGCCGCTTCGGCGAGGTGCGCGCCGTGGACTTCCGCGGGCACGGCCGGTCCGGCGGCGTCAGCGGGACCGGCGGGGACCCGGAACTGCTCGACGTCGACGCCGCGGTGGCCGCCGCCCGGGCCGACGGCGCCGCCGCGGTCGTGACGCTGGGGATGTCGATGGGCGGCGGCGCGGTCCTCCGGCAGGCGGCGCTCGGCCGGCACCGGCCCGACGCGGTCGTGAGCGTCAGCGCGGTCAGCCGCTGGTACGTGCGCGACACGGCGTCCATGCGCCGCGTGCACTGGCTGCTCGAGACGACCCCGGGCCGGCGGCTGGGTGCCCGCGCCGTCCGGCTGCGGCTGGGTCCGCCGTGGCTCACCCCGCCGTCCGCGCCGCTGGAGGTGGTCAGCCGGATCGCCCCCACCCCGCTGCTGCTCGTGCACGGCGACCGGGACGGCTACTTCCCGCTCGAGCACTTCCGCGCGCTGGCCGAGGCGGCCGGGCCGGGCGCCACGGCGTGGGTGGTCCCGGGGTTCGGACACGCCGAGAGCGGCGCCACCGCTCCGCTCGTCGAGCGGATCGGCCGCTGGGTGTCTGCGACGATCGGCACGTGAGCGGGCGTGCGAGCTCACGCGGATGCAGAGCACGGCCGCGGGGGACGCGGCTGACCGGTGCCGGCGAGGAGGACGCGTGACAGCCGCTCCACCCGACGTCGACGCCGACGTCCCGGCGCGGGCGCACCACCTGCCCGCGGCCCTGGCCGCCGCCGTCGGGACGGCGCTGCTGGTGCTGCTGCCCGACGCGGCCGGCGAGCGCGGCACGCTCGCCGCGGTCCTCCTGCTGCAGGTGGCGCTGGTGGCGGCGTGGGTACCGGCCGCCGGCGTCCCCGGGGGCGCCGGGGTGCCGGTGATCGGGCTCGCCGCGGCCGCCGCGGCCGACGCCCTGCTGGTCCTCCCCGACGACCCGCAGCTGGGCGCCCTGGTGGCGGTGCCCGGGGTGGCCTTCGTCGCCGCCGTCCTGCACCAGATGCTGCGCCGCGCCCCGCGCGCGGACGTCGTCGGCTCGCTGGCCGGCGTCCTGCTGCTGGTCTGCGCCGTCTGCGCGCTGGCGGTGCTGCTGCGGCTGCCCGACACCGCGGACGGGCTGCGCCCCGCGGCGACCGCCGCGCTCGTGGTGGGCGCGGCGCTGGTCGCCGGCCACCTCGTCGACGCGGTGATCCCGCGGCCGCAGGTCGCCGACGGCATCGAGTGCGGGATCCTGGGCCTGCTCGTCGCGCTGCTGGCCGGGACCGGCGTCGCGCTGCTGCGCCACTCCCCGGGCGGGCTGGGCGACACGCTGTCGTCGGTGACGGTGGGGCTGGTCCTGGCCGGTGTGGCGGCGCTGGTCGGGCTGGCGGGCAGCTACGTCGTGGTGGGCAGCGGCGGGCGCGGCCGCGGGCACGCGGTGGCGGCGCCGGTGCTGCAGGCCGTTCTGCCGTTCGCCGCGGCCGGCCCGGTGGCGTTCTCGCTGGCCCTGCAGACGGCGTTCTGAGGCGGCCGGCGAGCGTGCGTGCCCTGCTGGTGGTCCTCGTGGTCCTGCTCGGCCTGGCCGCGGTCGCCGACCGCGTCGCCGTCGGGATCGCCGAGGACCGGGTGGCCGAGGCGATCGCCACCGAGGGCGAGCTCGCCGGCCCTCCGGACGTGTCCATCGAGGGCTGGCCGTTCCTCACCCAGGCGATGGGCGGCACCTACGAGGACGTGCGGATCAGCCTCTCCGCCGCCGACCTCGGCCAGCCCGAGGGCACCACGGCCGACGTCCGGCTGCAGGGGGTGCGCGTCCCGCTGTCCGACGTCCTCGACGGCTCGGTCACCGAGATCCCGGTCGACCGCATCGACGGGACGGTGACGCTGTCCTACGAGCTGCTCTCCCGGGAACTGGGCACCGACACCACCCTGGCGCCCGAGGGCGGCGGTCTGCGGCTGACGAAGACGGTGCGGGTGCTCGGCTTCGAGGTCCCGCTCACCGCGGTCGGCACGGTCGTCCTGCAGGGCCAGGAGCTGGTGATCGACGTCGACGAGGCCGGCGCCGCCGGGGTCGACCTCCCCGGCTCGGTGGTGGCGGCAGCCGCCGACGCGCTCGACCTGCGGTACGCCGTCGACCTCCCCTTCGGCCTCGAGCTCACCTCGGTGAGCCCCGGGGACGACGGGGTGCGCGTCACCGGCGGCGCCGTCGACACGGTGCTGCGCGGCGGCTGACCGGGGCGAGGGAATGCCGGGGCACGCCGGGGCGCTGGGACCCCGGTGATGGACGCCACGGGACCGGTCGCGCTCGCCGTCGCGCTGCTCGTCACCGCGGCGGCGGCCTGGTGGCTGCGCGCCCGCAGCGGCGCCCTGCGCCGGCCCGCGACCGGAGGGGAGGACGGCGTGACCCGGTCCGGATCGGCGGAGCTGCGGGTGCTGGCGGAGCTCGGCGTCCACCCGGGTGGGGCCGACCTGACCGTCGTCCAGTTCTCCACGGCCTTCTGCGGGCCCTGCCGCGCGACCCGCGCCCGGCTGCAGCAGCTGCAGCGGACCCGGCCGGGGCTGGCCTACGTGCACGTGGACGCCGAGAGCCACCTCGAGCAGGTGCGTGCGCTGGACGTCCGGCGCACCCCCACCCTGTTCTACGTGGACCGGGACGGGCAGCTGGTGGGCCGCAGCAGCGGCGCCCCGCGACCGGAGGAGCTCACCGCGGTGGTGGACGCCCACACCACGGGCCCGGCGTGATCGGTTACGCTCGCCCCGTGGGCCTCCTGCTGACCTCGCGCCGCACAGTGGACCTGTGCCGCGTCGGCAGCTGCCTGTGTCCGACTCCCTGAGGGCAGGCCCCGCCCGCCCAGACGTGCCCTGACCGCCGTCTCCCGAGAGTCGCTCCGCCATGTCTGTTGAGCACGTGTCCGTCGACGTGCGCGGTCCCCGCTTCGCCGCGTGGGTCACCAGCGCCGTCCTGGCCCTCGCCCTGCTGCTCGGCTCCGGCTGGGTCGTGGCCGCGCAGGCCGTCGTCTTCGCCGTGGGTGCGTTCGCCGGCCTGCGGTACGCGCCCTACGGGGTGGTCTTCCGCGCCCTGGTCGCGCCGCGGCTGGGTCCGGTCCGGGAGCGGGAGCCCGAGGCGCCGCTGCGGTTCGCGCAGCTCGTCGGGCTGCTGTTCGCCCTCGCCGGCGCCGCCGGTTACCTGCTCGGCGCGCCGGTCGTCGGGGCCGTCGCCACCGGCGCCGCCCTCGTGGCGGCCCTGCTCAACGCGGCCACGGGCTTCTGCCTGGGCTGCGAGCTCCACCTGCTCGTCCGGCGGGCACTGCCCGCCCGCACCGCCTGACCGCACGCACACCCACCACAGGGAGGAACACCCCCCATGAGCCGCAACGACGTGCTCGTCACCGTCGACTGGGTCCAGGAGCACCTCGGTGACCCCGGCATCGTCCTCGTGGAGGTCGACGAGGACACCAGCGCCTACGACGGCGGCCACATCGAGGGCGCCGTGAAGCTGGACTGGAAGCAGGACCTCCAGGACCCGCTCCGCCGCGACTACGTCGACAAGTCCGGTTTCGAGGCGCTGCTGTCCAGCCGCGGCATCGGCAACGACGACACCGTGATCCTGTACGGCGGCAACAACAACTGGTTCGCCGCCTACGCCTACTGGTACTTCACGATCTACGGCCACCGGGACGTCAAGCTCATGGACGGCGGCCGCAAGAAGTGGGAGCTCGACGGCCGCCCGCTGTCGAAGGACGCGGTGGAGCGCCCGGCCACGCAGTACCAGGCGCAGGACCCGGACTTCTCCATCCGCGCCTTCCGCGACGAGGTCGTCGCCGCGATCGGCAGCAAGAACCTGGTCGACGTCCGCTCGCCCGACGAGTTCTCCGGCAAGATCCTCGCTCCGGCGCACCTGCCGCAGGAGCAGTCGCAGCGCCCCGGTCACGTGCCCACGGCGATCAACATCCCGTGGAGCAAGGCGGCCAACGAGGACGGCACCTTCAAGTCCGACGAGGAGCTGGCGAAGCTGTACGCGGAGCAGGGCTTCGACGACAGCAGGGAGACCATCGCCTACTGCCGGATCGGTGAGCGGTCGAGCCACACGTGGTTCGTGCTCCAGGAGCTGCTCGGCAAGAAGAACGTCAAGAACTACGACGGCAGCTGGGTCGAGTACGGCTCGCTCGTCGGCGTCCCGATCGAGAAGTGAGCTGATCAGACATGTGCGCAGCACCCAAGCAGGGCGGGACCCTCGTCGACGTGGGGAACCAGACGGTCATCCAGGGGCAGGTCTGGCACGACGGCGCCCCGGTCGCCGGCGCCTACGTCCGGCTCCTGGACGCCACGGACGAGTTCACCGCCGAGGTCGTGACCAGCCCGGAGGGGGAGTTCCGCTTCTTCGCCGCTCCGGGTGAGTGGAAGCTCCGCTCGCTGGCCCAGGTCGGCAAGGGCGAGCGCGTCGTCGAGGCCGAGGTCGGCCTGAACGAGACCACCCTCGTCATCGAGTGACGGCATACCCCACCACGATCGGGTGACCCGGTCGTGGTGGGTCCCCGCAGCGCCCCGCGCGGCTCCGGCCGGCGGGGCGCTGCGGCGTTCGCGGGCCGCGCCCGCTGCTCCGGCGACCCTTGCCCGGGCCGGGAGCCGTGCGGTGCACTGGTGGTATGCGGATCGCCGTCCTGGGGAGCGGGGCCGTGGGCCAGGCGCTGGCCCGGGGGTACGCCGGGCACGGGCACCAGGTGCGCCTCGGCACCCGGCAGGGCGACGTCGCCGGGCTGCCGGTGGCCCCGCCGGCCGAGGCCGTGCGCGACGCCGAGCTCGTCGTCCTGGCGGTGCTGGGCAGCGCCGCGGTCGACGTGGTGACCCCGCTGGCCGGGGAGCTCGCGGGGAAGGTCCTCGTCGACGCGACCAACCCGCTGGACACCTCGTCCGGGGCCCCGCAGCTGTTCGTGGGCCACACGGACTCGCTCGGTGAGCAGGTGCAGCGCGCCGTCCCGGCGGCGCGGGTGGTGAAGGCCTACAACACCGTCGGCAACGCGCTGATGGTGGATCCCCAGCTGCCCGGCGGGCCGCCGACGATGTTCATCGCCGGGGACGACCCGGGGGCCAAGGAGGTCGTCACCGGCCTGCTGCGCGAGACGGGGTGGGACGTCGCCGACCTCGGCGGCATCGAGGCGAGCCGCTGGCTGGAGCCCATGTGCCTGGCCTGGGTCGCCCACGGCGTCCGGTCCGGCCGCTGGGGGCACGCGTTCCGGCTCCTGCGGCCCGCCGGCGACGCGTAGCTCACAGGCCGATCAGCCGGGCCAGCTCCGCCATGGCGCGGTCGAAGTACCGGTCGGCGTCGGTCAGGGAGCCGACGAAGTGGCCGAACAGCTCGAAGCCGATGGTCCCGTGGACCGAGCTCCAGGCCAGGAGGGCGCGGGCGCGCACCGCGTCGGTCAGCGCCGGGTGCTCGCCGCCGAGGAGGGCCGCGGCGCCGTCGGTGACGAGGGGGTCGCCCGGCTCGGGAGGGCTCTCGGCGAGGGCGCCGGCGCGGGCCGCGTCCCCGAGGATCCGGCCCATCACGACGCCGACCCGCGAGGCGGCCGGCACGGTGTCCGGCGGTGCCGCGTAGCCCGGCACGGGGGAGCCGTAGAGGAGCGCGTACTCGTGCGGGTGGGACAGCGCCCGGGCGCGGACGGCGCGGCAGACCGCCAGCCAGCGCTGCACCGGGGGAGCGGCGGGGTCGTCGGCCGCCTCGGCGGCCTCTCCCAGGGCGTCGTAGCCCTCGATGATCAGGCGGGTGAGCAGGTCGTCGCGGCTCGGGAAGTAGCGGTAGACGGCGGAGGAGGCCATGCCGACCTCGCGGGCCACCGCGCGCAGCGACAGCGCGGCGGCCCCGACCTCGGCGAGCTGCCGGCGGGCGGCCTCGGTGATCTCGCCGGTGATCTCGGCGCGGACGCGCTCGCGGGCGGTGGGCACCCGGCGATCGTGCCCGCCGAGATCACCGCACGCAAGAGAGAGCACCGCTCTTGACCCGCGCCCCGGTACGTGCGAACGTCGTCCTTGAACGAGAGCACCGCTCTCGTCGAGTGGTGGGGAGGCCGGCGTGGCACTGCACGTGATCGTGGGCAAGGGGCCGGTGGGGACGACGACGGCGGAGGTGCTGGCCGCCCGGGGGCACCGCGTGCGGGTGCTGTCCCGCAGCGGCGGCAGCTCGACCGCGACGGTCGAGCACCGGCGGGTCGACGCCGCCGACCCCGCCGCCCTCACCGAGGCCGCGCGCGGCGCCGACGTGCTCTACAACGCCGTCAACCCCGCCTACCACCGCTGGCCCACCGACTGGCCGCCGGTCGCCGCCGCGCTGCTGGCGACGGCCGAGCGCACCGGCGCCGTCCTGGTGACGATGGGCACCCTCTACGGCTACGGCCGCCCGTCCGGTGTCATGACGCCGGACTCGCCCCTCGCGGCGACCGACACCAAGGGCCGGGTGCGCACCCGGATGTGGGCCGACGCCCTCGCCGCCCACCGGGCCGGCCGGATCCGGACGACCGAGGCGCGCGCCGCCGACTTCGTGGGCCCGCAGGTGCCGGCCGCGCAGTCGCACCTGGTCCGCCAGCTGCCCGCCGTCCGCCGCGGCCGCCGTGCCTGGGTCGTCGGCGACCCCGACGCCCCGCGCTCGTGGAGCTACCTGCCCGACGTCGCGGCCACGCTGGCCACCCTCGGCACGGACGACCGGGCGCTGGGCCGGGCCTGGCACGTGCCGAGCAGCCCCCCGCGCTCGCAGCGCGGGGCGATCGCCGACCTGTGCGCCGCGGCCGGCCGCCCGGCGATCTCGGTGAGCGGCATCCCGTGGCCGGTGCTGCGGGCGGTGGGTGCCTTCTCGCCGACGATGCGGGAGGTCGTCGACGTCCGGCACCAGTTCGACCGGCCCTACCTGATGGACGCCACCGCCACCACCGGGACGTTCGGTCTCACCGCGACGCCGTGGGCCGAGGTCGTCGCGGCGACCGTCGGCGCGGTGCCCGCGGCCGCCTGAGCGGGTCGGCCCGCCGGCGTCCTACGGTGGGACGCATGGTCGCTGCCTGGGTCCTCGTCACCCTGGCGTCGCTGGCTGCCCTCGGCAGCGGGTACGGCGCCGTCCGCATCGCCCGGGGTCCCCGGGGGTCGCGCAGGTGACCGGCCCGACGGAGCTGCCGGTCGAGGACACCGTCGACGTCCGCACCGGCCCGGAGGTCGCCCACGAGCTGCTGGGCCTGCTGCCGCTGCTCGGCGAGTGGCACGGCGAGGGCGTGAGCGCGGGCTCCGGAGGGGACCGGCGGTTCGGCCAGTGGATGCGCTTCGCGCACGACGGCCGGGGCTTCCTCGCCTACGAGTCGCGCACCTGGCTCGTCGGGGACGACGGGAAGCCGGCCGGTCCGGACGCGCGGGAGGCCGGCTTCTGGCGCCCGCGCGGGGCCGACGACGTCGAGCTGCTGGTGGCCGACCCCGCCGGCCTGGTGGAGCTCTACGTCGGCCGGGCGCGGACGACGACCAGCTGGGAGCTCACCTCCGACGTCCTGGCGCGCACCCCGGACGGGCCGGACACCACCCGCGCCGTCCGGCTGTACGGCGTGGTCGACGGCGCGCTGATGTACGCGATCGACCGGGCCTCGGGCGACGCGCCGCTGCGGCCCACGATGTCGGCGCGCCTCGACCGCCTCCGGTGAGCACGGCCCGGCAGCTCGCCGACCGGTACGTCGGGCAGCTGTGCGAGCTGGACCCGCTGGTCGCGACGTCGCTGGGGAGCGCGTCCGACCGGCTCCCGGACCCCTCGCCGGAGGGTCTGGAGGCGCGGGCCGAGCTGGCCCGCCGCACCCTCGCCGAGCTCGCCGGCGTGCCGTCCGACGAGCCCGGCGCCCGGCGCTGCGCCCGGTTGCTGCGCGAGCGGCTGTCCGCCGACCTCGCGCTGCACGAGGCGGGTGAGGGGCTGCGCGAGTTGTCGAACCTGTTCAGCCCGGTGCACGCGATCCGCCAGGTCTTCATGCTCATGCCGGCCGACACCGAGGAGGACTGGTCCCTCCTGGCCCGGCGGATGGCCGGGGTCCCGGCGGCCTACCGCGGGTTCGTCGCGTCCCTGCGGGAGGGGGCGTGCCGCAACCTGCTGGTGGCTCCGCGGCAGGTGGCGACCGTGGTCGGGCAGCTGGACACCTGGCTGGCCGGCCCGTGGTTCGGCACCTTCGCCGCCCGCGGCCCGGAGGGGCTGCGCCGGGACCTGGCCGCGGCGGCCGCGGCGGCCGACGGCGCCGTCGCCGAGGTCCGCGACTTCCTGCGCGAGGAGTACCTGCCCCGTGCCGAGGGGACGCCGGACGCCGTGGGCCGCGACCGCTACGCCCTCGCCGCCCGCCGGTGGACCGGGGCCGACCTCGGCGCCGACGGCCGGCTCGAGGAGGCCTACGCCTTCGGCTGGGACGAGCACCACCGGCTGCTGGACCAGCAGCGGAGGGCGGCCGCAGAGGTGCTGGACGGCTCCGGCGGCTCCCCGCTCGAGGCGATGCGCTGGGTGGAGCGGCACGGCCCGGCGGTGGACGGCGTGCAGGCCACCCGTGCGTACCTGCAGGGCGTCACGGACCGGGCGATCGACGCGCTCGACGGGGCCCACTTCGACATCGCCGCGCCGCTGCGCCGGGTCGAGGCGGTCGTGTCCCCGCCGGGCAGCGCGGCCGGCGCCTACTACACCCAGCCGTCCCAGGACTTCTCCCGGCCCGGACGGACCTGGCTGCCGGTGCTCGGCCGGGAGCGCTTCCCGCTGTGGGACCTGGTGTCGATCTGGTACCACGAGGGCGTCCCGGGCCACCACCTGCAGCTGGCCCAGTGGGTGCTGCGCGCCGGGGACCTGTCGACCTTCCAGACGTCGGTCGGGATGGTCGGCGCCGACATCGAGGGCTGGGCGCTGTACGCCGAGCGGCTCATGGACGAGCTCGGCTACTTCACCGAACCCTGGGCGCGGCTGGGCTACCTCGACGGCCAGCAGCTGCGGGCCATGCGCGTCGTCGTCGACCTGGGCATGCACCTGGGGCTGCCGGTCCCGGCCGACGCCGGCGGCGTCCTCGCCGAGCACCGGGGCCGGTCGTGGACACCCGCGCTCGCGCGCGCCTTCCTCGGTGAGCACAGCGGGAGCACGACGGCGTTCCTGGACAGCGAGCTGGTGCGCTACCTCGGCGTCCCCGGGCAGGCGATCAGCTACAAGCTCGGCGAGCGGGCGTGGCTCGCCGGGCGGGCGGCGGCGCGGCGCCGCAGCGGGGCGGCGTTCGACCTGCGCGCCTGGCACATGGCCGCGCTCTCGCAGGGCTCGCTGGGCCTGGACGACCTCGGCTCCGAGCTCGCCACCCTCTGACGACGCCGAAGTGGCCACTTCGGCGGGCGTGTGGCGCGCGACCCTTCCGCCGAAGTGGCCACTTCGGCGTCAGGAGCGGGGGGCGACGGGGTTGACGGTGTCGGCGGCGTAGCCCACGGGATCGCCGGGCCGCGCCGGGTGCACCTCCAGCCGGGAGGACAGCAGCGCGTCGACCAGCTCGGCCGGGCCGGCGACGTAGGTGCTCATCAGCTCGGGGTCGGTGGCCACGCACCACGCCCGGTCGGCCGGCCACCACAGCGCCGGGCTCTGCTCCTGCGGCTCCGGTGCGACGTTGGCCGACGCCAGCGTGATCGGGCCGCTCACCAGCAGCAGCTCGCACGCGGGCAGCGCCAGGTGCGGTCCGGCTAGGCCCTCCTCGTCGCACACGCCGAAGAAGCAGCGGTCCGGGGTGGTCGTGTGGGCGGTCAGCAGCGCCGCGAGCTCGACCGCCACGTGCGCCGGCAGGTGGCCGGGCGCGGGGGTGTCGTTCCAGAGGTCGGGCTGGTCGTCCTCGCCGACGTAGTCCCAGGAGCCGGTGATGCCCGGCCACTGCATGAGCCGGTGCGCCGTCGTCCCGTTGTACGCGGCCACCTCGTCCCAGCGGACGTCGACGTCGTCGTCGCCGTCGTAGCGGACGGCGGGGTGCAGCACGCGCGCGTGCGCGGGGAGGGACGCCGGCACGAGCGCGCCGACGGTGCCGCGAGGGGCGCGGCGCACCGCGTCGGCGAGCCACGCCGCGGGGGAGAGGTCGGTCTCGAGGGGCCGCCCGGCCACGTGCACGGCCCGGAACCTACCCGGAGAACGGACAACCCCCGGGCTGCTCCGCGGCGCCGGGCCCTCGACGAGGGGGGCTGCACGCGGGCCGACTGGACAACGGTCGGCGGCCCGGGGGTCGGGTGACTGTCCGGTTGTCGCTCGCCGCCGTACGACGGACGGGCGATCATGCCGTCGTTCGGATTCCACTCCGAACGGGCGGCCCATCTGGACGGCGGCTAGCGGACAGCCACCTCACGAGTCCTGTAAGCATGCAAGTTACGGACCACCTCCCTTCTCGTGTACCTCGACGGTACGACGCCGGAAGGGGGTCGGCAACGAGCTTTTTCAGCCCTCGGCGGAACCGCCCACGGTGCGCCCGGGCGGCGGCGCGCCCCGCCAGTCGGGGTCGTGCTCGGCGCGGTCGTCGACGGTCTCCACCTGGTAGACGTCCGGGATGCCGTCGGCGTCGCGGTCGACCCGCTCCTCCTCGAACATCTGCCGGTAGCGGCGGTTGCGCAGCCGCAGCAGCACCGCGGCCACCGCGGCCGCCACGACGGTCCCGACCAGGATGCCGACCTTGGCGTGGTCGTAGGTCGGCGAGCCCAGGCCGTAGGCGAGCTCGGTGATGAGCAGCGACACCGTGAAGCCCATCCCGCCGAGCAGTGCCAGCCCGATGACGTCGGCCCAGCCCAGGTTCTCGTCGAGCTGGGCCCGGGTGAACCGGGCCACGAGCCAGGTGGCCGCCGTGATGCCGATCGCCTTGCCGGCGACCAGGCCCACCACGATGCCCAGGGCGACGCTGTCGGTGACCGAGGCGCCCAGACCGGAGAGCCCGCCGATCGTCACGCCGGCGGAGAAGAAGGCGAAGACGGGGACGGCGACCCCGGCCGAGATCGGCCGGATCCGGTGCTCGAAGTGCTCCGCCAGTCCCGGGCCGGCGCCGGGGCCGCCCGCGGCCTCGCTGCGCACCACGGGCACGGTGAAGGCCAGCAGGACGCCGGCCACCGTCGCGTGGACGCCGGACTCGTGCATGAGCACCCACGTGACCGCGGCCAGCGGCAGCAGCAGCCACCAGGAGCGGATCCGCTTCTGCACGAGGAAGCCGAAGACGGCCAGCGGGACGAACGACAGCAGCAGCGGGGTGACCGCGAGGTCGGCCGTGTAGAAGATCGCGATCACCATGATCGCCAGCAGGTCGTCGACCACGGCCAGCGTCAGCAGGAAGGTGCGCAGCGCGCTCGGCAGGTGGGTGCTGATGACGGCGAGGACGGCGAGGGCGAAGGCGATGTCCGTGGCCGACGGGATGGCCCACCCCTGCAGCGCCCCGTCGTCGCGGCCCAGGTTGAACAGCACGAAGATCAGGGCGGGCACCGCCATGCCGCCCACCGCCGCGGCGATCGGCAGCGCCGCCCGGCGGGGGTCGCGCAGGTCGCCGGCCACGAACTCGCGCTTGAGCTCGAGCCCGGCCACGAAGAAGAAGACGGCGAGCAGCCCGTCGGCGGCCCAGGTGCCCAGCGTCAGGTCCAGGTGCAGCGCGTGCGGGCCGACCCGGGTGTCGCGCAGCGTCTCGTAGGCCGCCGACCAGGGCGAGTTGGCCCAGACCAGGGCGATCAGGGCGGCGACGAGCAGGAGGACGCCGCCGACGGTCTCCTTGCGCAGGACCTGGGCGATCCGCTGCGTCTCCGGCCAGGTCCCCCGGGAGAGGACCGGCGGGGTTCGGGACGCGCTGCTGGGCACGGAGCCGCTCCAAGGAGAAGGGTCGGGTGGGAGGCCGCCGACCAGACTTCCCGGCACACCGCGCAGGAGCGTACCCGCGGTGCACCGTCCTCGTGGCCGGGCGTCGGCGCGCGGCTCCGTAGAGTGGGACACGTGGAGCCGGCCCCCGCAGCACCCCCGCGGGAGCGCTCCGTCCGGCTCGCGGACCTCGCCGGGCTGCGGGTCGGCGTCTGGGGTCACGGCCGCGAGGGGCAGGCCGCCGTCCGGGCCGCGCTGGGCGCCGGGGCGGCGGGCGTGCTCGTCGTCGACAGCCGCCCGGTGGACCCGGCGGCGCTGCCGCCCGGGGCCGTCGCGTCCGCCGACGTCGCCGACCTGGCCGGCTGCGAGGTCGTCTTCCGGTCGCCGGGCATCAGCCCGTACCGCGACGAGGCCCGCCGGCTCGCCGAGCGCACCTGCGTGACCACCGGCACCGGCGTCGCGCTGGCCGAGTTCGCCGACCGCGCCGTCCCCACGCTCTGCGTCACCGGCACCAAGGGGAAGAGCACGACCAGCGCGCTGGCCGCGGCGGCGCTGCGGGCCGCCGGCCGCCCGGCGGTGCACGCCGGCAACATCGGCACCCCGCTGCTCGACGTGCTGCTCGACGGGACGGCCGAGGGAGCCGCGCTCGTCGTCGAGATCTCCAGCTACCAGGCGGCCGCCGTGCCGGACTTCGCCGGCGCGGGCGCGGTCACCTCGCTGGCGCCCGAGCACCTGGACTGGCACGGCGACGTGGCCACCTACTACCGCGACAAGCTGCGCGTCTTCTCCGCCTGCCCGCCGGGCTCGGTGGTGGTGGCGCCGCAGGCGCGCGCGCTGGTGCAGCGCCACCTGGACCCGGCGCAGTTGGCCGACCCGGACGACCTGGTGCCCGCGGAGCTGGCCGCGGCGCTGCGGCCGGAGCACCTGCTCGGCGAGCACAACCTCGGCAACGCGCGGCTGGCGCTGGCCGGGTGCGCGCTGCTCGGCCTGGACCTCGCCGCGCACGCCGGTCCGCTCGCCGCCGCCGTCGGCGCCTTCCGCGCGCTGCCGCACCGGCTCTCGCCGGTGGCCCGCCGGGGCGAGGTGACCTTCGTCGACGACACGTTGAGCACCACCCCGGTCTCGGTGCTCGCCGCGCTCGACGCGCTGGCCGGGCGGCCGGTGACGCTCGTCGCCGGCGGGCAGGACCGCGGCCTGGACTACCGGGGGCTGGCCGAGGCGTTGGTCGCCCGCAGCGGCACCGTCACGCTGGTGACCGTCCCCGACACCGGCGCCCGGCTGGCCGCCGACGTCAGGGCGGCCGGCGGGGGGGTCGCCGTGCACGAGACGGCGTCGCTGGAGGAGGCCGTCGCCACGGCGGTCGCGACGGCGGTCGCCGGCGGCGTCGTCCTGCTCTCGCCCGGCGCCCCCAGCTACAACCGCTTCCGCAACTACGAGGAGCTGGCCGCCCGGTTCACCGAGCTCGTGCTCGCCGCCGGGGCGACCGCCCTCCCAGGAGCCGCCCGATGACCGTCCCGCCCTTCGAGATCACCGACCGCACCCTCGACGTCACCACCGGGGAGGCCGCGTTCACCTACCGGCTCGGCGACGACGAGTTCACCGAGCGGCTGACGCTGGACCCGGCGCTGCTGCGCGACACCGCGCCCGGACGGCCCGACCCCGCACTGGACGCGGCCCTCGACCTGGTGCACCTGGTCATGGGCACCAGCTACTACAAGCTCGCCGCGCCCGGCCGGGTCGTGGTGCGCCGACCGGTGACCAAGGCGGGGCTCGCCGTCGCCGAGGCCGCCTACGGTCCGGGGCTCGGGGAGTTCGCCGCGGTCAACCGGCTGCCGCTGCCGCACGCCGTCCGGTGGGACGTCGAGGTGGTCGACCCGCCCGCGGCGGCGGCCCCGGGCGGGCGGGGCGCGCTGCTGCCGGTCGGTGGCGGCAAGGACTCCGCGCTGGCCCTCGTCGTCGTCCCGGACGGCACCGCGCTGGCGGTCAACCCGACCGACGCGCAGCGCGACGTCGCCCGGGCGGCCGGTGCCCCGCTGCTGGGTGTGCGGCGGCGGCTGGACCCGCTGATGATCCGGCGGACGCAGGAGGGCGGGCTCAACGGCCACGTGCCGGTGACCGCGATCAACTCGGCGATCTCCACGCTGGTCGCCGTCCTCGGCGGGTACGACCCGGTCGTCTTCGCCAACGAGCGCTCCGCCGACGAGGAGACCCTCTCGGTCGACGGTGTTCCGGTGAACCACCAGTACTCGAAGTCCTACGAGTTCGAGCGGTTGTTCGCCGCGGCCGCCGCCGAGGTCGGGGTGGGCTACTTCAGCCTCACCCGGCAGCTGTCCGAGCTGGCCACGGTGGCCGCGGTCGCCGCGCTGCCGCTGCGCGAGCACATCTTGTCGTGCAACCGCTCCTACACCCAGCGGCACATGGGTGGGGAGGCGGCGCAGCGCTGGTGCCTGCACTGCGACAAGTGCCTGTTCACCTTCCTGGTGTTCGCCGTGTTCCTCACCCCGGCCGAGGCACAGCGGATGTTCGGCGGCAACCCGCTGGCCGACCCCTCGCTGGTCGACGGCTTCCGGGTCCTGTGGGCCACCGACAAGCCCTTCGACTGCGTGGGGGAGCGGGCGGAGAGCGCCGCCGCCCTCGCCCACCTCGCCGGCACCCGTTCCTGGGGCGGCCAGCCGGTCGTGCAGGAGCTGGGGGAGGAGGCCGCCGCCTTCGCCGCCGCCACCGGCTCGACGGTCGCCGGGTTCCTCCCGCCGCGCGGCGGGCACGCCGTCCCCGAGCGGTACTCGGCGGTGCTGCAGCAGGTCCTGGCCGACGCCCGGACCCCGGTGGAGTAGCCGCTGGACGCGCTGGAGCGGGCCCTGCTGCGCACCGGCGCGCGCGAGGTGGCGGCGCTCGGGGCAGCCGTTCCCGGCCAGCTCGGCCGGCTGGCGGCGGTCCTCGCCGGCGCCGCCACCGCCGGCCGGCGGATCGGGCTGGTCACCGGCGTGCACATCGCCTGGGCGCCGCGGCCGGCGGCCGAGACCGACGGGCCCGTGGGCGCCGCCGTCCTCGCCCGCGCGCTGACCCTGCTCGGTGGCGCGCCGGTCGTGCTGACCGATGCGTGGTGCGGCCCGGTGGTCGACGCGTGCCTGGCCGCGGTCGGGTGTCCCGCCGCCGTCGTCCTGCCCCGCACGGCCGGCGAGGACGACGTCCGCGCCGCCGTGCACGCCCTCGACCTCGCCGCGCTGGTCGCCGTCGAGCGCCTCGGGCCCAACCGGCACGGCCGGGTGATGACGATGCGCGCGGTCGACATCACCGCCTCCACCGCACCGCTGCACGCCGCCTTCGCCCTCCCCGGCCTGCTCACGGGCGCGGTGGGCGACGGCGGCAACGAGATCGGCATGGGCAACGTGCCGCTGGACGTCGTCGCCGCCGCCGTCCCGCACGGCAGCGAGATCGCCTGCCGCACCCCAGTCGGTGCGCTCGTCGTCGCCGGCACCTCGAACTGGGGCTGCTACGGGCTGGTCGCCGCGCTCGCCCGCGCCGTGCCCGACCGGGGGGACGGGCTCCGGGCGCTGCTGGACCCGGCCCTGGACCTCGCCCTGCTGGACGCCGCCTCGGGGGCCGGCGGCATCGACGGCGTCACCGGCGAGCCGGGGCCGACCGTGGACGGCGTGCCGGCCGCCGCCTACGCCGGCCTGCTCGCCGACCTGGCCGCGCTGTCCCGGGGCGAGGACCGCTGAACCCCGTCGCGAGCCCGGGGCGGGATCCCGCCCGGGGGCCATACAGTCGACGCGTGGACGGACCCACCGCTGCGGAGGACGCGCCGCTGGCCGAGCGGCTGCGTGCCCGCGGCATGCGCCTGACCACCCAGCGCAAGCAGGTGCTCGCCGCCGTCGCCGCCCTCGAGCACGCCACGCCGGAGGCCATCGGAGCCCGGCTGCGCGAGCAGGCCGGGCCGGACGGCGCGGCGCCCGACACCTCGACCGTGTACCGCAACCTCGAGGTGCTCGAGCGGCTGGGCCTGGTGTGGCACACCCACCTGGGCAAGGGCGCGCCGGTCTACCACGCCTTCGAGCACCCGCACCTGCACGTGGTCTGCCAGTCCTGCGGCGCGATCGACTCCGCCGATCCGCACCTGCTCGACGCCGCCGCGGAACGTCTGGCCGCCGAGCTGGGTTTCACCTTGGACATCGGGCACGTCGCGCTCTCCGGGACGTGCCGGTCGTGCCGCGAGCGTGGGAACGAGGACTGATCGAGTGACCGCTTCACCCCTGCTGTCCCGACCGGGGGCCGTCGCCGTCGACAGCGGGGCGGTGGCCGGCCACTATGGCGACCCGCTGCGGGAGCAGCGGCTGCTCGCGCAGGGCGCCGGGCTGGTCGACCGCAGCGACCGCGACGTCCTCACCGTCGGCGGAGCCGACCGGCTGAGCTGGCTGCACAGCCTGCTCAGCCAGCACGTGGAGCAGCTGGCCGACCGCACCGGCACCGAGGCCCTGGTCCTGTCACCGAACGGGCACGTCGAGCACCACCTGGTGGTCGCCGAGCTCGATGGCGCCGTCCGGGTGGACGTGGAGCCCGGCACCGGCGAGGCGCTGCAGACCTTCCTCGACCGGATGCGCTTCATGCTCCGGGTCGAGCCGGCGCTGGTCACCGACGCGTGGGCGGTGCTCACGCTCGTGGGCCCGCGCGGGGACGACGTCCTCGCCGCCGCGGGGCTCCCCGTGCCGGCCGCCCCCTACGCCGTCGAGCCGCTGCCCGACGGCGGCTGGGCCCGCCGCATGCCACCGATCGGGGACGGCGCGCCGGTCGTCGACCTGGTCGTGCCCCGCGCGCGGGTCGACGCCGCCGCCGACGCCCTGCTGGCCGCCGGCGCCGGGCTGGCCGGGCTCGACGCCCACGAGGCGTTGCGGGTCGAGGCCCGCCGTCCCCGGCTCGGTGCCGACACCGACCACCGCACCATCCCGAACGAGGTGGAGTGGCTGCGCACCGCCGTCCACCTGCAGAAGGGCTGCTACCGGGGGCAGGAGACGGTGGCCCGGGTGCACAACCTGGGCCGGCCGCCCCGCCGGCTGGTCCTGCTGCACCTGGACGGCGTCAGCGAGGACCTGCCCGCGCCCGGTTCGCCGGTGCAGCTCGGCGCGCGGGAGGTCGGCCGGGCCGGGACCGTCGTCCGCCACCACGAGCTCGGCGTCGTCGCGCTGGCGCTGGTCAAGCAGTCGGTCGCGGCGGACGCCGAGCTGACCGTCGGCGGGTCCCGCGCGTCGATCGACCCCGACGACGTCCCGGCGGCCCTCGACGCGGGACAGGCCGTGGCCCGGGAGCGGGTGAGGGCGGTCCGGTCTGCGACCATTCCTCCTCGAGCGTGACGCGCGGGCGAGCACCGCAGCGGGCGCCGGCGAGCGAGGAGCGGCAGCGAGTGCGGAACCGAGGGGGAGCGGCGTGACCTCGGGGACCGTTGTGACCGTGGCGCCCGCCGCGGCGGCGCCGGACGAGCTGGCCGCGACCGCGCGCGACTGCCAGGCCGTGGGCGCCTCGGTGGTGGTGCTGCCGCCGCTGGCCCCGGCGGCGGCGCGCGAGGCCGTGGCGGCGCTGCGCGAGGAGACCGACCTGCTGGTGCAGGCCGCGGACCCGGCGCTCGGCGCCGACCTCGTCGTCCTCCCCTCCGGCGCGCCGGAGCCGCGGCTGGCCGAGCTCGCCGCGGAGCTGGCCCGCTGCGGCGGGACGCCGGTCCTCGAGGCGGGCACGCTCGCCGATCTCGCCGTCCTCCCGGAGCTGGCCGCCCGGACGGGCGCCGCCGGCGTCCACGTCAGCCTGGTCCTGGGCGCCGCCGGAGGGCTGCCGGGCACGCTGCCGGCCCTCGCGGCCTGCCTCGAGCGGCTGCCGGCCGGCGTGTCCTGGACCGCCGCGGGCCTGGGCGGCGCGGCCCTGCCGGTGCTGCTGGCCGCCCTGTCGGCCGGCGGCCACGTGCGGGCCGGTGCCGCCGACGGCCCGCCGGAGGCCGGTGACCCGGCGCGGGCCGACCTGCAGCTGGTGGCCCGGGCGGCCGGGCTCGCCCGCATCGCCCAGCGGCCGCCGCTGTCGCCGGACGCGGCCCGCACCCTGCTCCTCGGCCCGCCCGCCGGGTCGCCCGCGCCCCGATCCGCCCCCGACCCGACGTCCGTGGAGATCCGATGACCCAGCACCCGCCTGCCGGCGGCGCCGCCGTCGACGCGCTGCTCGACCCCGGCTTCCTCGACTCCGCCGTCGGGAGCCCCATGGCCGAGGTGCGCCGGCTGCGGCGCCGGGCCGAGCAGGAGGAGGTCAACCTCTCCTACACGCGGCGGTTGCTGCAGGGCCGGCTCGACATCGTCCGGCGGGAGCTCCAGCGCCGGGCCGAGCACGACGGCCGGTCGCTGGTCGACCTGCTGCCGGAGATCCTCGCCGAGAAGGGGCGGGGGCCCGCGCACGGTCTCGGCCGGCACCAGACCGTGCAGCCGGCTGCGCCCGACGCGTACGAGACCTGGGTGAACGCCCTCACGCCGGGGGTCGATCTGCTGGCGATCGGCGAGCTGCCCGACGCCGTCCTGGAGGAGGCCGCCCGCGCGCTCGCCGCGGCCGAGGGGTCGCTGTCGGAACGCCGGCGGGGCGTCCAGCAGGTCATGGACGGCCTGGCCGGCGAGCTCGCCCGCCGCTACCGCAACGGCGAGGCCGACGTCGCCGCGCTGCTCGCCGACGAAGGGCGGTAGGAGGACCCCGTGCCCCCCACCACTCGCCCCGCTCGCGGCGGGCCGCTGCACGAGGGCCGGAGGTGGCCGGACAACCCGGTCCTCGTGGAGGTGTGGCGGTCGGGGTTCCTCGAGTCGGTGCACCGCGGGGCGCTCGTCGTCCTCTCGGCCGACGGGGACGTCGTCTCCTGCGCGGGGGACGTCGACCGGCCGGTGCTGCCCCGCTCCTCGAACAAGCCCGTGCAGGCCACGACCTACCTCGACGCCGGCTGGGCGCCGCGGTCGGCCGCCGAGCTCGCCATCGCGGCCGGCTCGCACTCCGGCGAGGACGGCCACCGCGACCTGGCGGCCGGGATCCTCGCGGCCGCTGGGCTGACGGCGGCCGCACTGGGCTGCCCGCCGGCGCTGCCCTCCGACGAGCCGACCCGCGCCCGGTGGCTCGTCGCCGGGCGCGCGGCCGACCGGCTGGCCATGAACTGCTCGGGCAAGCACGCCGCGATGCTCGCCGCCTGCGTCGCCGCCGGGTGGCCGACCGACGGGTACCTGCACCGGGACCACCCGCTGCAGCAGGCGATCGAGGCGCGGCTGGGCGAGGCGGCCGGGGAGCCGGTGACCGCTGTCGTCGTCGACGGCTGCGGCGCCCCGCAGCACGCGCTGTCGCTTCCCGGGCTGGCCCGGGGGGTGCTGTCGCTGGTCCGGGGCGGCGAGGGCAGCGCCGGCCGTCGGGTGGCCGACGCCATGCGCGCCGAGCCGTGGCACGTCGCCGGCACCCGCCGGGAGGACACCGACCTGATGGCCGCCGTCCCCGGCCTGCTGGTGAAGGGAGGGGCGGACGGCGTGCACGTGGCCGCGCTGCCCGGCCGCGGCGCGGTCGCCCTCAAGCTGGACGACGGGGGCGACCGCGGGCGCGCACCCGCGCTCGCCGCGGCGCTGCGCCGCCTCGGGGTCCCGGCCGACGCCCTGGCGCCCTGGCGGGTGACGCCGGTGACCGGTGGGGACGGCGTCGTCGGCGAGGTGCGGGCGGCGGCGGTCCTGACCGGCTGACCCGGCGAGATCTGCACACTCGTCGGCATCAGCCCCTGATGCCGACGAGTGTGCAGATCTCGGCACGTGACGAGCGTCATCCCCAGGTGCTAGCTCCTCCGCTTGCAGGAGCTAGCAGGGGCGGATACCGTCGTGGACGTGCAGACACCGAGCGAGTTCGTCCGCGGGCAGGTGTCCACCGTGCGCGACAAGGTGGACCAGCTCGCGGGCAGCGTCGCGGAGACGGTGGCCGCCTCGAAGACGGAGGTCACGGCCACCGGCTCGCAGGTCGGGGACTTCATCCGGGAGCAGCGCAACGCCGCCCGGGTGTCGCTCCGGGAGCTCGCCCGCACCGCAGGGGTGAGCAACCCCTACCTCTCGCAGGTGGAGCGGGGTCTGCGCAAGCCGTCGGCGGAGATCCTCGCGGCCATCGCCAAGGGCCTGCGGATCTCGGCCGAGACCCTGTACGAGCAGGCCGGCATCCTCGACCGCCGGTCGGGCAACCCGGACACGGTCGCCGCCATCCGCGCCGACGAGGCGCTCTCGGAGCGGCACCGGGCCGTTCTCCTGGAGCTCTACGAGACCTACGTCCGCGAGCACGCCGCCAGCCAGAAGACCCCCACCCCTGACCCCACGGAGGAGTCGGCATGACCACCACCACCGAGACCCTGAAGACCTACGGCGAGAAGGCCCTGGAGGCCTACAAGACCCAGCTGCTGGCGACCATCGGCGCCGGTGACCTGGCCGTCGAGCGCGCCCGCGCCGTGGTCGGCCAGCTGCGCAGCCGCGCCGAGGCCCTGCCCGGCGAGGCCCAGGTCCAGGCCGACCTGGCCGCCAAGGAGGCCCGCACCCGCGCCGAGCAGGCCGCCGAGCGCGCCCGCGGCGCCGTGCAGACCGCCCGCACCAGCGCCGTCCACTTCGGCGAGTTCGTGAAGCCGGAGACCGTCCGCGCCACCGTGACCGGGCTGGTCGAGACCGCCCGCACCCAGGCCGTCAGCACGCTGGAGACGCTGGCCGAGCGCGGCGCCACCGTCGTCGACGAGCTGCGTCGCCAGCCGGCCTTCCGCAAGGTCGTCGGCCGCGCCGAGCGCGCCGTCGACGCCGTCGAGGACACCCTCGAGGACGTGCTCGCCGACGGCGCCGAGACCGTCGCCGAGGCGTCGGACACGGTGACCTCGGTCGCGCAGAAGACCGCCGCGAAGGCGACCAAGGCCGCCGCCAAGGCCGAGGCCGCCGTCGACGAGGCCGCCGACTCCGCCAAGGCCGGCCTCGAGGCCGCCGAGGAGCCCGCCGCCAAGCCGGCGCGCAAGCGGACCACCCCGGCCCGCGGCCGGGCCGCCAGCACCACCTCGGCCCGCGTGACCCGCACCCGCCCGGCGAAGAAGGCCGACCCCTCGGCGTGACGCGCTGACCCCCGGCCTCCGGCCGGGACACGACCAGGGCCCCGGAGCTGCACCTGCGCTCCGGGGCCCTGTCGCGCCCGCGGACCGGTCCGCCCGGGCGGTGCGACTGCCTCGCCGCGGCCGCACCCGGGCCTGCGGCGCGGGTACGCTCCCGTCATGGAGTTCCAGGGCCTCGTGTACGTCGCGGTGTACTACGGGACGCTCGCGCTCACGGTCTGGGCCCTCGTCGACGCCGTCATCCGGCCGGCGCCGGGCTACGTCGCCGCCGGCAAGCTCACCAAGCCGGCCTGGGTGGGCATCACCGCCGTCGCCACGCTGGTGCTGTTCCTCATGGGCCCGATGACGTTCCTCGGGCTGCCCGCGGTCATCGCCGCCGTCGTGTACCTGGTCGACGTGCGCCCGGCGGTCCGCGGCCTGCGCCGCGACAACTCCGGCTGGTAGGCCGACCCCTCCGGTCCGCGCTCAGCGGGTGAAGACCCCGGGCGGCGGCTCGGGCGAGGGCGCTGCGTCGGCGTCGGTCACCGGCCGGGCGTCGCCGGTGAAGCGGTCGAGGTCGTCGCCCTCCACCACCCGCGCCGGCATCGGGTCCCCGGCGCAGCGCCGGGTCAGCGCGGCCACCGGCAACGGCGCGTCGGACGCCACCGCCACCAGGTTGCCGAAGCGGCGGCCGCGGAAGGTGCCCGGCTCGGCGACCAGGCAGACCTCGGCGAACACCGCGCGCAGCGTCGCCACCTGGGCGCGCGCGAAGCGCAGCGGCGGCCCGTCGGCGATGTTGGCCACGTACACACCGTCCGGCCGCAGCACCCGGTGGACGTCGGTGGTGAACTCCGCGGTGGTCAGGTGTGCCGGCGTGCGCGCTCCGGCGAACACGTCGCACACGACGACGTCGCTGCCGCCGGTGTGCGCGGCGGCCAGGCCCGCGCGGGCGTCGGCGGCGCGGACCCGCACCCGGGCGCCGCGCGGCAGCGGCAGGTGCGCCCGGACCAGCTCGGTCAGCGGCTCGTCGACCTCGACCACCCGCTGCCGCGAGCCCGGCCGGGTCACCGCGACGTAGCGGGCCAGCGTCAGCGCGCCGCCGCCCAGGTGCAGGACGTCGAGCGGCGCGCCCTCGGGGGCGGCGGTGTCGAGCACGTGCCCCATCCGCCGCACGTACTCGAACTCCAGGTGGGTCGGGTCGGCGAGGTCGACGTGGGACTGCGGGGTGTCGTCGACGAGCAGCACCCAGGACCCGTCCCGGTCGGCGTCGCCGAGCAGTTCCGCGACGCCCCCCGCCACCGCGACCCGGCCCGGTGGCGGCGGCGGCGGCCCGGCGGACCGGCGGCTCATCCGGAGGTCCGCGGCGCGACGGCCGGCCAGCGGACGGTGAGCTCGCCGTCCCGCCAGCGGCGCGTCGCACCGATCAGCGGCCAGCCGGAGTCGGCCAGGCCCTGCGCGGCCGCCACCCACCGCTGCCGCGGCCCGAAGGCCGACAGCCCCGCCGCGGCGGCCCAGGCGGCGTCGAAGGCACGCAGGAAGTCGTGCACCGGCTCACCGGGGACGTTGTGGTGGATGAGGGCCTTGGGCAGCCGCTCGGCGAGGTCCGAGGGGCGTTCCAGGTCGGCCACGCGCGCGGAGAGGGTCAGCGTCAGCGGACCGCCGGCGTCCAGCGCCACCCAGGCCGAGCGCCGTCCCCACTCGTCGCAGGTCCCCTCCACCAGCAGCCCACCGGGTGCCAGCGCGGCGCACATGGTCGTCCAGGCGCGGGCGGCCGACTCCTCGTCGTACTGGCGCAGCACGTTGAAGGCGCGGACGACCACCGGGCGCAGGCCGGCCAGCTCGAAGCCGCCCAGCCGGAAGTCCAGCCGCGGGGGGTCGCGGTCGCCGGCCACCGCGGCGACCCGTTCCGGGTCGATCTCCAGGCCGACGACCTGCAGTCCGGGCACCCGGGGCGCCAGCCGCTCGGCCAGCTCGACGGTGGTGACCGACGAGGCGCCGTAGCCCAGGTCGACCACGAGCGGGACGGCGGCGTCGCGCAGCCGGGGCACCTGGGTGGCGACCAGCCAGCGGTCGACCCGGCGCAACCGGTTGGCGTTCGTGGTGCCGCGGGTGGGCAGGCCGAGTGCGCGGGCCCGGCCGGCGGCCAGCCGCGGCCCGGCCTTGCGCGGGGCGCCCGGCAGGACGGCGCGGCGCTTGTGGTCGCCGCCGCTCGCCTCGTTCACCGGTCCGGAGGGTAGTCGCGGTTAGCGTGGGCGCGTGCAGGTCCGCTCCGACGTCCCCCTCGCCACGCTCACCACCCTCGGGGTCGGCGGGCCGGCCGCGCGGCTGGTCGAGGTCGCCGACGCCGCCGAGCTCGTCTCCGCGGTGCGCGACGCCGACGAGGCCGGCCGCCCGCTGCTGCTGCTCGGCGGCGGCTCGAACGTCGTGGCGCCGGACGAGGGCTGGGCCGGGGACGTCGTCCTGGTGCGCTCCCGCGGGGTCCGGCGCCGCGACGTCGAGGGCGGCGCCGAGCTGGTCGTGCAGGCCGGCGAGCCGTGGGAGGACCTGGTGGCGCACACCGTCGGTGCGGGCCTGGCCGGCATCGAGGCGCTGGCCGGCATCCCCGGCTCGACCGGTGCGACGCCGGTGCAGAACGTCGGGGCCTACGGCCAGGAGGTCGCCCAGGTCGTCACCACCGTGCGGGTGTGGGACCGCGTCGAGGGCCGCGAGCGGACGTTCGGCAACGCCGAGTGCGGCTTCGCCTACCGCGACAGCCGGTTCAAGCGGGAGCCGGGCCGGTTCGTCGTCCTCACCGTCGGGTTCGCGCTGACGCCGTCGGAGGTGTCCCGGCCGGTCGGGTACGCCGAGCTCGCCCGCGCGCTGGGCGTCGAGCTGGGGCGGACGGCGCCGCTGGCCGCCGTCCGCGAGGCCGTGCTCGGGCTGCGCCGCGGCAAGGGCATGGTCTGGGACCCGGCCGACCCCGACACCCGCAGCGCCGGCTCGTTCTTCACCAACCCGGTGGTGCCCGCCGCGCGTGCCGTCGAGGGCTGCCCCAGCTGGCCGGCCGGCGAGGGCCGGGTGAAGCTGTCCGCCGCGTGGCTGGTGCAGTCGGCGGGCTACGGCCGGGGCACCCGCCGCGGCCGGGTGGGCACCTCGCCGCGGCACAGCCTCGCGCTCACCACCGAGCCCGGCGCGACCGCTGCCGAGCTGCTCGCGTTCGCCGCGGAGGTCGTCGCCGCCGTCGAGGAGCGTTTCGGCGTGCGGCTCGAGCAGGAACCGACGGCCGTCGCACCGCCCGCCTGACCTCGACGAGATCTGCACACTCGTCGCCATCAGCCCCTGATGGCGACGAGTGTGCAGATCTCGCGGATGGCTACGCCTCGCGGTGGACCTTGTGCTGCGCGGCCTGCGCCCGCGGCCGGACGACGAGCAGGTCGACGTTCACGTGGTGCGGGCGGGTGAGCGCCCAGGCGATGCAGTCGGCGACGTCCTCGGCGACCAGCGGCTCGCGCACCCCCCGATACACCGCCGCGGCGGCCTCGGCCGAGCCCGTGCGGTTGAGCGCGAACTCGTCGGTGCGCACCATCCCCGGCGCGATCTCGATCACCCGGATCGGCTCGCCGACCAGCTCCAGCCGCAGCGTCCCGGCCAGCGTGTGCACCCCGTGCTTGGCGGCGGTGTAGGAGGCCCCGCCCTCGTAGCTGACCAGGCCGGCGGTCGACCCGACGAACAGGACGTCGCCCGCGCCGGAGGCCCGCAGCGCCGGCAGCAGCGCCTTGGTGAGCCGGACCGTGCCGAGCACGTTGACGTCGAACGAGCGCTGCCACGAGTCCAGGTCGGCCTCGGCGACCGGCTTGGCGTCGAAGGCGCCGCCGGCGTTGTTGACCAGGACGTCGACCCGGTCCAGGCCGGCGACGAAGGCGTCGACCGACGCCGGGTCGGTCACGTCCAGCGGCAGCGCCCGCGCGCCGATCCGGTCGGCGAGCGCGGTGAGCCGGTCGAGCCGGCGGGCGCCGAGGACGACGTCGAAGCCCTCGGCGGCCAGGCGCTCGGCGGTCGCGGCGCCGATCCCGCTGGAGGCGCCGGTGACGACGGCGGTGCGACCGGAGCCGGGCGATTCGGCTGCGTGTGACGGACCGGACATGCCCTCATCCTGGCCCTGTTGCAGGATGGGAGGCCGACAGGGGTGTCCCGCCGGACCCCCGCGAGCGAGATCTGCGTCGTCGGGTCCGGGCAGGGAGGTCCTCCGCGTGGTCGCCCGCCTGCACGCCCCGGGCCCGCCGCAGCGGGTGGCCACGCTCTCGGTGCACACCAGCCCGCTGGACCAGCCCGGTGCCGGCGACGCCGGCGGCATGAACGTCTACATCGTCGAGGTCTCCCGCCGGCTGGCCGCCCGCGGCATCGCCGTCGACGTCTTCACCCGCGCGACCTCCAGCGACCTGCCGCCGGTCGTCGAGATGGCTCCCGGGGTGCTGGTCCGCCACGTCACCGCCGGGCCGTTCGAGGGGCTGGGCAAGGAGGAGCTGCCGGGGCAGCTGTGCGCCTTCACCGCCGCGGTGCTGCGCGAGGAGGCCCAGCACGAGCCCGGGCACTACGACGTCGTCCACTCGCACTACTGGCTGTCCGGGCAGGTGGGCTGGCTCGCCCGGGACCGCTGGAGCGTGCCGCTGATCCACAGCGCGCACACCCTCGCGAAGGTGAAGAACGCGGCGCTGGCCGCCGGTGACCGGCCCGAGCCGCGCGCCCGGGTCATCGGCGAGGAGCAGGTGGTCGCCGAGGCCGACCGGCTGATCGCCAACACCGAGGACGAGGCCCGCCAGCTCGTGGAGCACTACGGCGCCGACCCGGGGCGCACGCTCGTCGTGCCGCCGGGCGTCGACCTCGACCGGTTCCGGCCCGCCGACCGCGCCGCCGCCCGCCGGTCGGTCGGCCTGCCGGAGGACGCCGTCGTGCTGCTCTTCGTCGGCCGCATCCAGCCGCTGAAGGGACCGGACCTGCTGCTGGAGACCGCGGCGCGGATGCTCGCCGACGACCCGGGGCTGCGCGGCCGGCTGCGGGTCGAGGTCGTCGGTGCGCCCAGCGGTTCGGGCCTGGAGGCGCCGCGGCAGCTGCAGGAGCTGGCCGTCTCGCTCGGCATCGCCGACGCGGTGCGGTTCCTCCCGCCGCAGCCGCCCGACCGGCTCGCCGAGCACTACCGGGCCGCCGACGTCGCCGTCGTCCCGAGCCACAACGAGTCCTTCGGCCTGGTCGCCCTCGAGGCCCAGGCGTGCGGCACGCCCGTGGTCGCCGCGGCGGTGGGCGGCCTGCGGACGGCCGTCCGCGACGGCCTCTCCGGGGTGCTCGTCGACGGCCGCGATCCCGCGGACTACGCCGCCGCGGTCGGCGCGGTGCTCGGCCGCCGGGAGCTGCTCTCGGCCGGGGCCCGCCGGCACGCGGCTGCCTTCTCCTGGGACCGCACGGCCGACTCCCTGGTCGAGGCCTACACGTCCGCGGCCGCGGAGATGGCCGGCGTCGCGCGCCGCCGCCGCGGCGGCGGGCTGCGGGCGGTCGCGGGTGCCCAGGTGGCACGGTGAGCCCGGCGGACGGCGGCGCGGCCCGGCGCGGCGTCGAGGAGCTCGACGCGGTCATCGACGCGACGCTGCGGGACAACGAACTGGTGCACGAGCACCCGGCGCCGGGGAACTGGCTGGTCGACCTGCCGGGCACCAAGAAGCTCAAGACCGTCTGCGGGTTGATCGTGGGCGAGCACTCGCTGCGGGTGGAGGCCTTCGTCTGCCGCCAGCCCGACGAGAACCGCGAGCAGCTGTGGACCTACCTGCTGCAGCACAACGCGCGCATGTACGCGGTGGCGTACTCCATCGACGCCGTCGGTGACGTGTACCTCACCGGGCGCCTGCCGCACGCGGCGGTGACCCCCGCGGAGCTGGACCGGGTCCTCGGCGCCGTCCTCAGCTACGCCGACGACCACTTCAACACCATGCTCGAGATCGGCTTCGGCACCTCGATCAAGCGGGAGTGGGAGTGGCGGGTCCGGCGCGGGGAGTCGCTGCGCAACCTCGAGGCGTTCGCCGACTTCGCCGATCCGGAGCGGCGCACGCGTCCGGGCCAGGCCCCCGGCTCCTGACCCGGGGTGCTGCAGCGTGGTCCCGGCCGTCGGGCAGGATGGGCCCGTGACCGGGACCCTCGTGCTGCTCCGCCACGGCGAGAGCGAGTGGAACAAGGCCAACCTCTTCACCGGCTGGGTCGACGTGCCCCTGTCCGAGAAGGGTCGCGCGGAGGCCGCCCGGGGCGGTGAGCTCCTCGTCGAGGCGGGCCTGCTGCCCGACGTCGTGCACACCTCGGTGCTCAAGCGGGCGATCAGCACCGCCGAGCTGGCCCTCGCCGCCGCCGACCGGCAGTGGATCCCGGTGAAGCGCTCGTGGCGGCTGAACGAGCGGCACTACGGCGCGCTGCAGGGCAAGGACAAGGCGGCCACGCTCGCCGAGTACGGCGAGGAGCAGTTCACGATCTGGCGGCGGTCGTACAGCACGCCGCCGCCGCCGATCGAGCCGGGCAGCGAGTACAGCCAGGACGGCGACGCGCGCTACGCGATGCTCCCGCCGGAGGTCCGGCCGGCCACCGAGTGCCTGGCCGACGTCGTCGTCCGGATGCTGCCGTACTGGTACGACGCCGTCGTCCCGGACCTGCGGGCCGGTCTCACCGTGCTCGTCGCCGCCCACGGCAACAGCCTGCGGGCGCTGGTGAAGCACCTCGACGGCATGGGCGAGGACGAGGTCGTCGGCCTCAACATCCCGACCGGCGTGCCGCTGCGCTACGACCTCGACGACGACCTGCGCCCGACCGAGCCGGGCGGGCGGTACCTGGACCCCGAGGCCGCGGCCGCAGCCATCGAGGCCGTCCGGAACCAGGGCAAGAAGTAGCGGCCTGCTCCTGCGGTTCCTCCCGTGCTCCTGCGGTGCCGTGACACCGCAGCAGCACGAGGAACACCGCAGGAGCGGTCAGCCGACCGAGTTGCGCAGCTCCATCTCGCCGGTCACCAGGAACACGACGCGGCGGGCGACGCTGACCGCGTGGTCGGCGAAGCGCTCGTAGTAGCGGCCGAGCAGGGTGATGTCGATGGCCTGCTCCATGCCGTGCGGCCAGCTGTCGGCCAGCAGCTCGGCGAACAGCTGCCGGTGCACCCGGTCCATCAGGTCGTCCTCGGCCTCGAGCCGGCCGGCGGCCTCGACGTCGAGCTTGGCGATGACGGTCGCGGTCTTGCTCACCAGGCTCTCGGCGATGTGGCCGGCCTCGAGGAACAGCGGCCGCACCTCCTGCGGCACCGCGGGGTCGGGGAAGCGCATGCGCGCGACCTTGGCGACGTGCACGGCGAGATCGCCCATGCGCTCGAGGTCGGCGACGATCCGCATGGCCGCGGTGACGGTGCGCAGGTCGGTGGCCACCGGCTGCTGCTGGGCCAGCAGCGTGAAGCAGCGCTGCTCGATGCTCTCCCGGACCTGGTCGATGTGCTCGTCGCCGGCGATCACGCGGTCGGCGAGGGCGACGTCGGCGTCGAGGAGGGCCGTGGTGGCCGTGCTCATCGCCGAACCCACCGAGTTCGCCATCTCGACCAGGCAGGAGTTGATGTCCTCGAGTTCCTCGCGGTAGTGCTCGCGCACGAGCGGTCCCTCCTCGTCGGCCCACGTCGGAACCGGGCGGTCTGGGCGCGTGCCGGTTGCTCCGGCGCTCGCCGCTTGGTTCCCGAGGGTAGGCCCGGCTCCCCGACGTCGCCCGGCCCCCAGGGTGAACGCGGGGACTCCGGGCGGTGAACAGTCCCGGCGCGGCGTCGTGGCGCCACTCGCACGGGGGATGACGCGGGGCGCGCCCGGCCTAGCATCGGCCGCGTGAGCCCGCTGGTCGCCCTCGTGACCGGCCTCGTCGTGGGTGCAGTCCTCGTCGCGGCCGTCGTCGTGACGCGCCGTCGCCTGGCCGAGGAACCGGTGCGGGTGCAGGCGGACCCGACGATCGAGCAGCTCCTCTCGCGCCGGCTGGTCGACCTGATGGACCCCGCGGTCGTCGTCCTGGACGTGGACGAGTCCGTCGTCCTGGCCAACCCCGCCGCCCGCGCGCTGGGGATCGTCCGCGGCACCCGCCTGCTCGTCCCCGAGCTGCTGCGCGTCGCTCGGGAGGTCCGCGACGGCGGCAGCCGCCGGGCCGACGTCTCCCTGCCCGGGGACCTGGTCGGCGGCGGGCCGCGGCTGGTCGGGGCGCACGGCGTCCGCCTGGAGAGCGGGCCGGCCCCGGCCCCCGGCCCGGTGGCCCTCGTGCTGCAGGACGTGACCGAGACCCGCCGGGTCGAGGAGGTCCGCCGGGACTTCGTCGCCAACGTCGGGCACGAGCTCAAGACGCCGGTCGGGGCGCTGGCCCTGCTCGCCGAGGCGGTGCAGGACGCGGCCGACGACCCGGAGACGGTGCAGCGGTTCGCCGCGCGGATGGCGCACGAGGCCGACCGGCTCGCCCGGCTGGTGCGCGAGCTCATCGACCTCTCCCGCCTGCAGGGTGGCGAGCCGCTGCCCGATCTGGTCCCCGTCGACGTCGACACGGTGCTGCACGAGGCGGCCGACCGCACCAACCTGGCCGCCGCGGCCAAGCGGATCGACATCGTCGTGGGCGGCGAGCGCGGCCTCGTGGTCAAGGGGGTGGAGGCGCAGCTGGCGACGGCGGTCACCAACCTGCTGGCCAACGCCGTCACCTACAGCCCGGAGGACACCCGGATCGCCGTGGCCGCCCGGGCGCGCTCGGGCTTCGCGGAGATCGCCGTGACCGACAGCGGGATCGGCATCCCGCGCGAGGACCGCTCCCGGGTGTTCGAGCGCTTCTACCGGGTGGACCAGTCCCGCGCCTCCAGCACCGGCGGCACCGGCCTCGGGCTCGCGATCGTCAAGCACGTGGCCAGCAACCACGGCGGGTCCGTCAGCGTGTGGAGCGAGGAGGGCCTCGGGTCCACCTTCACCCTGCGGATCCCCCTGGCGGCCGCCCCCGGCAGCGCGGTCGGCGAGGGAGCCTCCCCCGACGCGCCGCACGCCGCACCCTCTCCCGGGGCCACCGGCCCCGGTCTCCCCTCGTCCGCCGTCTCCCGTGTCGGCGGACCCACGGAAGGACGGTCATGACCCGGGTGCTCGTGGTGGAGGACGAGGAGTCCTTCTCCGACGCGTTGTCCTACATGCTGCGGCGGGAGGGCTTCGACGCGGTCGTCGCGTCCACCGGACCCCAGGCGCTGGACGAGTTCGACCGGCAGGGGGCGGACATCGTCCTGCTCGATCTGATGCTGCCGGGCCTGCCCGGCACCGAGGTGTGCCGGACGCTGCGCAGCCGCAGCAACGTCCCGATCATCATGCTCACGGCCAAGGACGGGGAGATCGACAAGGTCGTCGGCCTGGAGCTGGGTGCCGACGACTACGTCACCAAGCCCTACTCCGCCCGCGAGCTCGTCGCCCGCATCCGCGCGGTGCTGCGCCGCCGCGGCGAGCCCGAGGCCGTCGCCGACGGCGCGCTCGAGGCCGGTCCGGTGCGCATGGATGTCGACCGGCACGTCGTCTCCGTGGACGGGCAACCGGTCTCCCTGCCGCTCAAGGAGTTCGACCTGCTCGAGCTGCTGCTGCGCAACGCCGGCCGGGTGCTGACCCGGGCCCAGCTCATCGACCGCATCTGGGGGTCGGACTACGTCGGCGACACCAAGACGCTCGACGTCCACGTCAAGCGGCTGCGGGCGAAGATCGAGCCGGACCCGGCCAACCCCGAGCACCTGGTGACCGTCCGCGGCCTCGGCTACAAGTTCGAGGCGTAGCTGTGCACATCGTCGGCCTCCGGCCGACACGGCGGCCAGGTGCCGTGCCCCTGCTGCGCTGAGCCTCGGGGGGGGGGGGGGGGGGGGGGGGGGGGGGGGGGGGGGGGGGCGCGGGGGGGGGGGGGGGCGCGGGGGGGGGGGGGGCGGGCGCGGGGGGGGCGG
>NZ_JBJNRJ010000020.1:0-5663 GCF_046233715.1 Trujillonella humicola
CCCCCCCCCCCCCCCCCCCCCCCCCCCCCCCCCCCCCCCCCCCCCCCCCCCCCCCCCCCGCCCCCCCCCCCCCCCCCCCCCCCCCCCCCCCCCCCCCCCGCCCCCCCCCCCCCCCCCCCCCCCCCCCCCCCCCCCCCCCCCCCCCCCCCCCCCCCCCGGCCGGGGGCCGCTGGCGGCGCTCGACGGCGTGCCCGGGGTCCGCGGCGCGCTGGTCCGGGCGGCGCTGGCCGCCCTCGTGCAGACGGCGGGGCTGGTGCTGCTGGCCGCCGGCCTGGCCCACGCCGTCGCCCGGGCCGCGGGGTACGCCGACGGCGCGGTCCTCCCGCCCCTCGCCGTGGCCGCGGGCGGTGCGGCGCTGCGGGCGGCGGCCGGCGCGGTCGGTGAGCTGCTCGCCGCCCGGGACGCGCGCCGGGCCGAGCAAGAGCTGCGCGAGCGGCTGCTCGCCCGGCTGGCGTCCTCCCCCGCCGCGGTCGAGGCCGCCGGGGGTCCCGGGCCCGCCGCCGTGCTCGCCACCACCCGGCTGGCCGACCTGACGCCGGGGCTGACCACCTACCTGCCGGCGCTGGCGCAGACGCTCGTGGTGCCGCCGGCGCTGCTGGTGGTGCTCGCCGCGACCGACCTGCTGTCGGCGGTCCTGGTGGCCGTGACCCTCCCGCTGGTCCCGGTGTTCATGGTCCTGGTCGGCCTCACCACCCGCGACGGGACGGCGGAGTCGGCCCGGGCGCTGGACCGCATCGCCGCCTCCGTCGCCGAGCTGGTCCGCGGCCTGCCGGTGCTGGTCGGCCTGGGCCGCGCCGCCGACCAGGTGGCGGCCCTGGCCGAGCTGGGCGAGGCCGCGCGCCGGCGGACGCTGGCCACCCTGCGGCTGGCCTTCCTCTCCTCGCTGGTGCTCGAGCTGATCGCCACCCTGTCGGTCGCGCTGGTCGCCGTGGTGGCCGGGCTGCGGCTGGTGCACGGCGACCTGCCGCTCGCGGTCGCGCTCACCGCGCTGCTGCTGGCGCCCGAGGCGTTCGCGCCGCTGCGGGCGCTGGGCTCGGCGCACCACGCCACCGAGGCGGCGACCCTGGCCGCCGCCGAGGCACGGGCCGCGCTCACCGCCGACGACGGCAAGGCCGCCGTCCTCGCCGCCGCCGGGCCGGACGACGACCCGCGCGGCGCCGACGTCGTCGTCCGCGGGCTGACCGTGCGCTTCCCCGGCCGCGCCGTGCCCGCCCTGCCACCGGCCGACCTGGCGGTGCGCCCCGGGGAGCTGGTCGCGCTGCGCGGTCGCAGCGGCTCGGGCAAGTCGACCCTGCTGGCCGCGCTGGCCGGCGTCCTCCCGCCGTCGGCCGCCGTCGCCGGGACCGTCGGCGGCGTGCCCTCCGGCGCGGTCGCGTGGGTGCCGCAGCACCCGCGCACCACCGGCGCCACGGTCGCCGACGAGCTGCGCCGGCACGCCGGTGCGGACGACGACGAGGGCCTCGCGCTCGAGGCGCTGGACCGCCTCGGCGCCGCGGAGCTGGCCGGCCGGGGCTGCGACACCCTCTCCCCCGGCGAGCTGCAGCGCGTCGCCCTCGCCCGGGCGCTGGTGCGCGTGCGCGGCGGCGCCCGGCTGCTGCTGCTCGACGAGCCCTCCGCGCACCTGGACGCCGCGGCCACCGAGCAGGTCGCCGCCGTCCTCGCCGCGCTGCGCGGCACCGTGACGGTGCTGCTGGTGACCCACGACCCGGTGCTCGCGGCGCTCGCCGACCGCACCGTGGACCTGCCCGCCCCCGCCGCCGTCCCCTCGCCGGCCCCCGCCGCGATCCCCGCCGTCCCTCCGACGAGATCTGCACAGTCGACGGCATCAGCGGCCGATGGTGACGAGTGTGCAGATCTCGTCGAGGAGGGGACGGCGCGGCGGCGGCACGGCTGGCCGCGGCGGGCCCTGCTGCGCGCGGTGCTGGCCGGTACGGCGTCGGCCGGCGCCGGGGTCGCGCTGACCGCGGTCTCGGGCTACCTCATCGTCCGGGCGGCGGAGATGCCCCCGATCCTCACGCTGATGGTCGCCATCGTCGGCGTCCGGCTGTTCGGGATGGCCCGCGCGCTGCTGCGCTGGCTGGAGCGGATGGCCGCGCACGACGCCGCGCTCCGGCACGCCGCGGACCTGCGCATCCGGGTCTGGCGGGCGCTCACCGCCCAGGGCATCGCCGCCGAGCGGACACCGGGTGCCGCGCTCGCCCGCGTCGTGGGCGACGTCGGCCTCGTGCAGGACCTCTCGGTGCGGGTGCTGCCGCCGGTGCTGGTCGCCGGCGCGGTGACCGCCGGCACCGTCGGCGCCCTCGCGCTGGTGTCCCCGGCCGCCGCCGCCGTCGTCGCCGCGGTGCTCGGGACGACCGTCGCCGTCGTCGTGGCCCTGCACCGCCGGGTGGACGCCGGCGCCGCCCGCACCGAGGGCGAGCTGCGGGTGGCCGCCCTGCGCGAGGCGACGACGGCGCTGGCCGGCGCCCCGGACCTGCGCGCGCACGGTCTGGCCGCGCGCACGGCGGGCGACCTGGCCGCGGCCGGTCGGCGGCGCGGCGGCGCCTCGGCCACCGCCGGGCGCGCCGCCGCGCTCGGCACCGCGCTGGTCGGCCTGGGCACCGGGGCCGCGGCGGTCGCCGCCGCCGCGGTGGCCGCCGCCGAGGGGCTCGCCGGGCCGGTCGTCGCCGTCCTGGCCCTCGCCCCGCTGGCGCTGGCCGAGCCGCTGGGTGGGCTGGTCGCCGCCCTGCAGCGTCGGGCTGCCCTGGCCGACGCACGCCGCCGGCTGGACGCCGTCCTCGACGCGCCGACGCCCGCCGACCCGGTCCACCCCCGTCCGGCACCGGCCCGCGTCGGTGACCTCGCCGTCTCGGGGCTGCGCGCCGGCTGGCCCGGCGGACCCGACGTGCTGACCGGGCTGGACGCCGCAGCGGACGCCGGCAGCGGGTGGCTGGTCGTCCGCGGCCGGTCCGGCTCGGGCAAGTCGACGCTGCTCGCCGTCCTCATGGCGACGCTGCGCCCGCGCGCCGGCCGCTACGTGCTCGGCGGGCTCGACACCGCGGACCTCGCCGGGGACGCCGTCCGGTCCCGGCTGGCCTGGCTCCCGCAGGACGCGCACGTGTTCGCCTCCACCGTCCGCGCCAACCTGGCCCTGGCCGCACCGCGCGGCGCGCTCGCCGGCCCCGCGGGCGAGGCGCGGATGCGGGCGGCGCTGACCGCGGCGGGCCTCGGCGGGCTGCTCGGCACGCTCCCGCTCGGCCTGGACACCCCGGTCGGGGCCGGGGGGACGGCGCTGTCGGGCGGGGAGCGCCGCCGGCTGGCCGCGGCGCGGGCGCTGCTGGCCGACCGCGACGTCGTCCTGCTGGACGAGCCGACCGCGCACCTGGACCCGCCGACCGCCGCCGCCCTCGTCCGCGACCTCCGCACCGCCCTGGCCGGCCGGGTCGTCGTCTGCGTGACCCACGACGACGCCCTGGCTGCACCGGGCGACCGGATCGTGCGGCTGGCCGAGCCGGCGCCGGCGCTCGCGGGGTAGGGGTCGCTCAGGCAGCGGTGACGCGGGGACGGGCCCGGACGACCTCGAAGCCGGGCGACTCCGGCAGCGCCGCGTCGATCACGAGCGGCACCCCCGGGGACGCCCCGAGGAGGTGCCGCTCGGCCACGGCGGCCCGGCAGTCCGGGCCCAGCTGCGCGCACATCCGCGCGAACAGCTCGGGCCGGATGCGGATCTCCCGCGGTGCGGCGGCGCCGGTCGCGTACGCGACGGCGACGAGGTCTCCGGCGATGTCCGGTCGGAGCCAGTGGACGCTGCTCATGGCGGCCCTCCTGCGCGGCCCTCGTCACGCACCTGCTCGACGTCCGGGGAGCCCGGTGCGTGCACTACCCCTACGCCCGCACGATCGCACCCGGGTCCGACACTTCCCTCCCCCCGGCAGGGCGATCCCCGGCCCCCGATCCCGGGGCGTGGACGGCGCAGCGGCCGGGTCAGGCAGCGGGGACGTCGACCGGGACCTCCGGGCCCAGCCGGGCGCCCTGCAGCAGCGGCAGGTCGTCGCCGGACCAGAAGCTGCCCGGGTCGTACCAGTTGCGCGGCCGGTCGGCGGGCAGCAGGCCCATCGCCGTGTAGGTGGTGGCCACGAGCTCGGCGCAGAAGACCGTCTCGGCGGCCGTGCCGCGGCGCAACCGCCCGTTGACCCAGCCCGCCATCAGCCCGCGGGTGGTCGGGAAGGGCCGGCCGTCGAAGCGCGCGACGGTGCGCAGGACGGCGTCCTCCATCTCCGGGGTCACCCCGCCGTGGTCGGCCGGGCCGACCAGCTGGCGCAGCCACGCCGACTGCCCGTACCGCTGCCGCCAGGTGCGGACGGCGTCGCCCAGGTCGTGCAGCTGGACACCCCGCTGGTGCTGTCCGGTCCACACGTCGGGCAGCGACCGTCCGAGCTCCGCGTGCCAGAGCAGCGGGGGCAGGTCGTCCAGCACCACGGCCATGCCGACGTGGTTGACCGGCGCGTTGGTGACGGCGCGGATGGCCCGGTCGGCGAACGAGGCGCCGCGGAACACCCAGACGTCGCCGGTGCGGGTCAGCTCGACGGCCTCGCCGAGGGGGAGCGCGCGGGGCGGGGGCACGCGGCTACGTTAGGCGACCGTGCGCCCCCGCTCGCAGGTCAGGAAGCCGCTGCTGAAGGTCCTCGGGCTGGCCGGCCTCGCCGGCGTGGCCGCCACCGGGGCGGTGCTGGCCCGCAACGAGCGCCAGCGCCGCGCCTACACCGCCGACGACGTCCGGGCCCGGCTGCACGAGCGGCACGCCGCCCTGGTCGCCGTCCCCGAGCCCGATCCCGACCTCGCCCAGGGCAGGCCGGCCGGGCGGTCCCGCCGGGGACCGCGGGAGCTGCTGCGCCGGCTCACCCGCCGGGCAGGGCGGGACCCTCGTCCTTGAGCGCCACCCCGGAGGCGCCCAGCTCCCGGGCCGCGGTCAGCAGCGCGACGAGGGTGCCGGCCGCCCGGGCGTAGGACAGGCCGTGCGGCGGGCGGACGTTGGAGACGCAGTTGCGCTCGGCGTCCACCCGCCCCGGCCGCGGGTCCCACGTCAGGTAGGCACCCAGCGAGTCCGCGGCCGACAGCCCGGGCCGCTCGCCGATCAGCACCACGACCGCCCGCACCCCCAGCGCCGCGCCGATCGCGTCCCCCAGCGCGACCCGCGCCTGGTGCGCCACGACGAGCGGGGCGATCGACCAGCCCGGCAGCCGCTCGAGCAGCGCCGCCGCCAGGCCCGGCCCGTGCTCGTGCACCGCCCGCGGGGAGAGCCCGTCGGCGAGGACGACGGCGAGGTCGGCGCCGGTGCGCGGGAGCTCGGTGCCCTCGACCGGGCGCCGGCCCAGATCGGGCCGCTGCAGGTAGGTGGCCCGGTCCGGCGCGGCCGAGCGCACCTCGAGCACGTCGTCGCCGGGCAGCGCGGCCCGCAGCAGCCCCGGGTCCAGTGGCGCGTGCACGGCGTCCCGGGCGGCGGCGTGCGCGGCGCGGAACTCCAGCTCCCGGGCGGTCGGCAGCCCGTCGCCGGCCCGGCCGAGCGCGACCCGCGCCCGGGTCAGCGAGCGCAGCGCCGCCCAGGGCCCCGGGGGGGGGGGGGGGGGGGGGGGGGGGGGGGGGGGGGGGGGGGGGGGGGGGGGGGGGGGGGGGGGGGGGGGGGG
>NZ_JBJNRJ010000020.1:5673-10506 GCF_046233715.1 Trujillonella humicola
CCGCCCCGCCGGCGGGGCCCGCGGCGCGCCTCCCGGCCCCGCCGAGGTGGCCTCTGCGGCGGGGAGCGGGTCGGGACCGGGGCCGGTCACGGGGTCACCGCGGCCAGCAGGGCCCGGGCGGCGGGGGCGTCGGAGGCGAGCGCGCGGACCCGGCCGGCGTCGTCCAGCAGCTCCATCCGCGCCAGCCAGGCCTCGAACTCCGGCGCCGGGCGCAGGCCGAGCACCTGCCGGGCGGTGAGGACGTCGGTGAACGACAGCGACTGGTAGTGCAGCATCACGTCGTCCGCCCCCGGGACGGCGATCACGAACGTGCAGCCCGCGGCGCCCAGCAGCAGGGTCAGGGTGTCGGTGTCGTCGCCGTCGACCTCGGCGTGGTTGGTGTAGCAGACGTCCACGCCCATGGGCACGCCGAGCAGCTTGCCGCAGAAGTGGTCCTCCAGCCCGGCGCGCAGCACCTGCTTGCCGTCGTAGAGGTACTCCGGGCCGATGAACCCGACGACGGTGTTGACCAGCAGCGGGTCGAAGTGCCGGGCCACCGCGTAGGCCCGCGCCTCGAGCGTCTGCTGGTCCACCGGCCGGCCGCCGACACCGAGGTGCGCGCCGGCCGACAGCGCCGAGCCCTGCCCGGTCTCGAAGTACGTGACGTTCTCCCCCACCGTGCCCCGGCGCAGCTCCAGCGCCCCGGCGCGGGCCTCGGCGAGGAGGTCGAGCGTCACGCCGAAGGACCGGTTGGCCGCCTGCGTGCCGGCCACCGACTGGAACACCAGGTCGACCGGCGCGCCGGCCTCCAGCGCGCGCAGGGTGGTGGTCACGTGCGCCAGCACGCAGGTCTGGGTGGGGATCTCGTAGCGGCGGACGACGGCGTCGAGCAGCTCCAGCAGCTCGACCGTGCGGGCCGGCGAGTCGGTGGCCGGGTTGATGCCGATGACGGCGTCGCCGCTGCCGTGCAGCAGGCCGTCCAGCACCGAGGCGGTGACGCCGAGCGGGTCGTCGGTGGGGTGGTTGGGCTGCAGGCGTGACGCCAGCCGCCCGGGCAGGCCGAGCGTGCTGCGCAGCCCGGTCACCACGCGGGCCCGCCGGCCGACGGAGACCAGGTCGGCGGTGCGCATGAGCTTGGACACCGCCGCGACCATCTCCGGGGTCAGCCCCGGCGCGAGCCCGCTGATCGCCGCCTCGTCCCCGGCCGCGGCCCAGGTCAGCAGCCGGTCGCGGAACCCGCCGACGGTCAGCGCGGCGACCGGGGCGAACGCGGCGCGGTCGTGGGTGTCGAGCACCAGCCGGGTGACGTCGTCCTCGTCGTAGCCGACCACCGGCTCCTCGAGGAAGGTCGTCAGCGGCAGATCGGCCAGCACCGCCTGCGCGGCCACCCGCTCGGCCGCGGACCCCGCCGCGCAGCCGGCGAGCACGTCACCGGAGCGTGCCGGCGTCGCCCTGGCCAGGACCTCCACGATGGTGGGGAACTCGTACGCGTGCCCGCCGACGGTCGCGCGGCGTACGGTCACGGCGCCTCCTCGTCCTGGACGAGCGGCCAGCGTGACCTCCCGGTACGCGCTGGTCAATCCGGACGGCGGCTCGGACACGCTCGCGTCATGCCCTGCGCCCCAGCCCATCGCGTACGACGTAAACTCCTCCGCGGTCCAAGGGTGGGCCACCCTCGCGCCGGCCGATACGGAGCAGCTCGACCGTGGTGGACACCCTCGGGGAGACGCCTGTCCCCGATGACACCGACCTCCTCGCCCTCCTCGCCGCCGCCGGCGACCTCAACGCCTTCCTCGGCGACCTCGTCCGCGTGGCGGCGCGGCAGACCCCCAGCGCCGAGGCCTGCGGCCTCACGCTGGCCCGCGCCTCCGGGGGTGTGACGGTCGCGGCGAGCGGAGAGCTCGCCGAGCGGGCCGATGCGCGGCAGTACCGGGTGGACGACGGCCCGTGCCTGCAGGCCATGCGCGACGGGGTGGTCATCCGGGTCGCCGACATGGCCGCCGAGGACCGCTGGGGCGGCTACCCCGACCTGGCGACCGAGGTGGGGGTCCGGTCCTCGCTGTCGCTGCCGCTGGTGGTCGCCGACCGCAGCCGGGGCGCGCTGAACTTCTACTCGACCCGGCCGGCGTCGTTCTCCGACGCCGACGAGGAGGTGGCCACCCGCTGGGCGGCCCGGGCCGCGGGCGCGCTGTCCGTGGCGCTGCGGATCGCCGACGGCGACGACCGCGCCGAGCAGCTCCTCGGCGGCCTGGACACCCGCACCACCATCGGCCAGGCGGTCGGCCTGGTCATGGCGCAGGAGCGGTGCCGCGCCGAGGAGGCGTTCCGGCTGCTCACGCTGGCCTCGCAACGGCGCAACGTGAAGCTGCGCGAGGTCGCCGCCGGCGTGGTGGAGGCCTTCGAGGCGGGTCTGCCGGAGGGCGGGCAGCGCCGCTGGTGAGGCCTCAGATCCCGCGCCAGCGCCCGTCGGTGGCGTTGGCGCGGGGCCGGGACTCGAACACGTTGCCCTCGGTCGGACCGCGCTCGTCGTCCGAGGCGAGGGCGAACACCCTGAGCAACGGGCCGACCAGGGCGTCGTAGACCGCGGGCAGCAGGCGGAAGCCGGCGACCACGACCGGGTTGGCGATGCCGGAGTGCACCAGCCGGCGCGGCCGCTCCAGCCGGGCGAGCACCGCGCGGGCGACCCGGTCGGCGGAGTAGACCGGTACCGGGGGGCGGCCGGTCCGACCCGCGTAGGTGGCGCCCTGGTAGTAGATCGGGGTGTTGACGCCCCCGGGCGCGACGGCCGAGACGTGCACGCCCGGAGCGTCCCGGACCTCCTGCTGCAGCGTGCGCACCAGCCCCAGCTGGCCCCACTTGGCCGCGACGTAGCTGCCCATCAGAGGCGCGGCCACCTCCGCCAGCAGCGAGCTGACCACCACCAGGTGCCCGGCCCCCTGCCGCCGGAACACCGGCAGCGCCGCCCGGGCCACGTTGGCGGTGCCGTGCAGCGCGGTGTCGACGACGGCCTCGTACACCGCCCGCGGCACGTCCTCCACCCGCCCGTACGCCATCACCTGCGCCGCGTGGACGACGACGTCGAGCCCGCCGAAGCGGGCGACCGCCGTGTCGACGGCGTTCCCGACCGCGTCGGCGTCGGTGACGTCGGCCGGGCAGACGAGGACCTCCCGCGCTCCGGCGTCCCGGGCCTCGCGGGCGGCGTCCTCGAGCGCCTCGCGGCCCCGGGCCAGGAGCAGCAGGGACCCGCCGCGGCGGGCCGCGCGCAGCGCGGTGGCGCGGCCGATGCCGCTCGAGGCGCCGGTGACGAGGAGGGACGGGGGCGCGGCGGGCTCCGCGGGACCGGTCATGTGTGGCGTCCTACCCGGCCGTGCCCGAGGCATTCGGCAGGTGACCGAGCAGCCAGCCGGGCCCCGTGGTGGCGGTGCCGGACGGCAGCCGGGCCCGCAGGCCGCGGTCGGCGGTGACGACCAGCAGCCGCCCGCTGCTCGCCGCGGCCTCGGCGGCCAGGGCGTCGTCCCCGCTGCCCGGTGCCCGGACCACCCGGATCCCCGCCGGCGCCGGGACGTCGCGGGCGGCACCCTCGACCACCGCGACCAGCGCGCTGATCCGCAGCGGCCCGCCGCCGGGCCCGGTCAGCTCGCGTCCGGGGAGGTCGGCCAGTCGCGCCAGCAGCCGCGTCGTCGCCCCGGCCCGGTCGCGCCACCAGCCGTCGGGCCGCGCACCGAGCACGTTGGCGACGTCGACCAGCAGGACCGTCACCCGCGCTCCCCCGTCCCTCGACGCCCCAGCCTGCCGCGCGCGGAGGAGGAGGGCACCTCGACCCGGTCCGGAAGCGGTTCCCCGCGCGCGCCGGTCGCTCCTACAGTCCCGGCATGTGCCGCAACATCCGCCCGCTGTCGAACTTCGCGCCCCCGGCGACGGAGGAGGAGGTCACGGCCGCGGCGCTGCAGTACGTGCGCAAGATCAGCGGGACGACGAAGCCCGCACGGGTGAACGCCGAGGCCTTCGACCGGGCCGTCGCCGAGGTCGCTGCCGCCTCGGCCCGGTTGCTGGACGCCCTGGTCACCACCGCTGCACCCAAGGACCGCGAGGTCGAGGCGGCCAAGGCCCGCGCCCGCTCGGCGGCGCGCTATGCCCGCTGACCCCGGGCCCGCTGATCCCGGGGCCCGCTGAACCGGCGCGACCTCGCCGGTTGCACGCAACGGGCATGGGGCGGGTGGCCGCCGGGTAGCCGGGGAGCTCCCCTCCCCTGATCCTGGAGTCCTCCATGGCCCGCAACACCCTCTCGCGTTCCCTGCACACGACCTCGGCCTGGCCGCCTGGTTCGGCGGCACCCTGGCCAACGCCGTCGCCCTCAACCCGGCGTCCGGCGAGGCGGGCGGCGGAAGCACCGGCGCCGTCGCCAACGAGGGGTGGAACCGCTGGACGCCGGTGAACGCCGCCGCGATCGGCGCGCACCTGATCGGCAGCATCGGCCAGCTGGGGAGCAACAGCGGCCGGGTCGCCCAGCAGAAGGGGGTGGCCGGGATGTCGGTGCTCAAGACCGCGCTCACCGCGGCCGCACTCGGCGTGACCGCCTACAGCCGGGGGCTGGGCAAGATCGTCGACCGCGGCGGCGCCGTCCCCGCGAGGTCGGGCACCAAGCCCAGCCGCCGCACGCGCGGCGACGTGGCCGCCGCCCAGGAGCAGCTCGACCGCCTGCAGTGGGTCGTCCCCGCCCTCACCGGCGCGCTGGTGGTCGTCAGCTCCTACGCCGGCGAGCAGCAGCGGCCCTCCGAGGTGCTGCGCGGGACCGCCGGCCGCTGACCGCGCTGCCCCGAGCGGAGTGCCGCAGCGCAGGTTTCCTGCGCTGCG
>NZ_JBJNRJ010000020.1:10516-27114 GCF_046233715.1 Trujillonella humicola
CCCCCCCCCCCCCCCCCCCCCCCCGCCCGGCCGCCCCCCCCCCCCCCCCCCCCCCCCCCCCCCCCCCCCCCCCCCCCCCCCCCCCCCCCCCCCCCCCCCCCCCCCCCCCCCACTCCGCTCAGGCGGTGGTGAGGACGACGGGGCCCTCGTCGGTCACCGCGACCGTGTGCTCGACGTGCGCGGCGCGCCGGCCGTCGGCGGTGACGACCGCCCACCCGTCCTTCTTGTGCTTGTACCGCTCGTCGCCGGCCAGCAGCATCGGCTCGATCGCCAGGGTGCTGCCCGCCTGCAGCCGCACCCGGTCCAGCCCGGTCATCGGCCGGTTGGGCACGAACGGCGGCTCGTGCATGGAGCGCCCGATGCCGTGCCCGCCGTGGTCGGGCAGGTGGGCGAAGCCGTACCGGCGGGCCACCGTGTCGATCGCCGTCGCCACGTCCAGCAGCGTCGCCCCCGGCACCGACGCGGCGATGCCCGCCGCCAGCGCCTCCTCGGTCGCCCGCACGAGCCGGGCGTCCTCCTCCGCGGGGCTCCCGCCGATCAGCAGGGTTATCGCCGCGTCGCCGTTCCAGCCGTCGACGATCGCGCCGCAGTCGATGCTGAGCACGTCGCCCTCGTGCAGCCGCCGGCCGCTGGGCCGGCCGTGCACCACGACCTCGTTGGGCGACAGGCACAGCGCGCCGTTGTAGGCCGTCGGCGCCCAGGCCGGCTTGTAGCCGAGGAAGGACGACGTCGCCCCGGCCTCCCGGATGCAGGTCTGCGCCAGGTCGTCGAGGTCGCGCAGCTTCACGCCCGGCGCGGCCGCGGCCCGGACCGCGGCGAGCGTCTCGGCGACCACCCGGCCGGCGTCGCGCATGGCGTCCAGCTCGAGCGCCGTGCGGCGGGTCAGGGTCGTCGTCTTCACGCCCTCCACGGTACGAGGGCGGTCCCCGGGGGCCCGGGCGTCAGGCCGTGCCGACGTCCCTCGGGTCGGGGGTGCGGAACGGCGGGTCGGCCGGCTCCCGGGGCGCGTGCGGCTCTCCCTCGGCGCGGTCGGGGTCCTCGCCCTCGACGCCGAAGCCCTCGGCCGGCGGTGGCGCCCCCCTCCCGGCGTCGGCGGCGGGGATGCCGTCGTCGGGGTCGGGCAGCTGCGGTTCGAACGGTGCGGACATCGACATGACCGCTCGGTACCCGTGTCCTGGCGCCCGTCCGCGAGATCAGGTGAACACGCGGTGGACAGCGGGCGTACACCGGACCCTGGTCCGGTCTGCGGCAGGCGGAGGGAAGGCGCGGCCCGGTCGACCGGCGCACTCTGCGGGCGGATTCCCCACGTTGCGGGTGCTGCGGGACCCGCAACGGTGGGGAGAACACCGGCACGGTCACCGCTCACGTCCCCAGCGGGCCGTCCCGGGCATCCGAGTGAGGCCCGCCTACCCTTCCCCCGTGGCAGCGGCAGCGACGGTCGAGGGCGGGCGGGCACCCGCTCCCCCGCCGGCTGCCGGGCGCCGGTGGGCGCCGCTGCTCGAGCTGCTCCCCCCGCTGCTGCTCGTGGCGCTGGGCTGCGTGCTGCTCTCCGCCGGGCAGGGGCTGTGGTTCGACGAGCTCTTCACCGCCGAGGTCGTCCGCCTGCCGCTGGGCGACATCGTGCACGCAGCCGTGAGCGGCGAGGGGACGACGAGCTACCTGGCCGGCATCCCGCCGTCCTACAACGCGCCCTACTACGTCGTCGCGCACCTCTGGACGCTGCTGCCCGGCCTCGGCGGCGACACCTCGCTGCGGGTGCTCTCGCTGCTGGCGGCCGCCGGCGGCGTCGCGCTGATCACCCGGGCCGTCGCGCGGCTGGCCGGCCGGGCGACCGGGGTCCTCGCCGGGCTGGCCCTCGCCGCGAACCCGCTGCTGCTCGAGCAGGCGGTCGAGGCGCGCAGCTACGGGCTCGCCGTCCTGGCCACCGGCGGCGCGCTGCTCGGCCTGGTCGGCCACCTGCAGGACCGCCCGCGCGGGCTGCTGCTGTTCGGCCTGGCCGGCGCCGGCATGGGGCTCATGCACTGGTACGCCGTCACCGTCCTGGCCGCGTTCGTCGCGGCGGCGGTGCTCCTGCGCGGCCGGCGCGCGCTCCCGGTGGGAGCGGTCGGCGCGCTGGCGGCGCTGCCCACCGTGGCGCTGGTCGCCATGAACCTGCTCAACGGCACCGGCGGGCGCAACGCCGAGCACCTGAACGACACCGGCGGACGGCTCGCCGACCTGGCCGTGGAGGCCTGGGCGGGTGGCCGTACGCCGCTGCTGTACCTGACGGTCGTCCTCGCCGTCCTCGGCGTGGTCCGGGGCCGGGGCGTGCGCGTCGTCGGCGCCTGCTGGGTGCTGGTGCCGCTGGCCCTGCTGCTGCTCGCCGAGCTGGTTCGGCCGGTCTACCTGCCGCGCTACCTGCTGGCGGGGCTGCTCGGGCTGGCCGTCCTGGCCGCGGCCGGCGCCCTGGCCGCCCCGCGCGGCGCCCGGTCGGGCGTCGGCGCCGCGCTCGTCGGCTTCTCCCTGCTCGCCGCCGCACCGCTGGCCGACCGCGAGCCGCGGGAGACCTCCGACCGGCTGGTCGAGGCGCTCGCGTCGCTGCACCGGCCCGGTGAGCCGGTGGTCGGCGCCGACCTGCGCTCGGCCATGGGGCTCGACCACTACGTGCGCACCGCGGCGCCGCAGCTGCGGGCCGACCTCTACCTGCCCCCCGACGACGCCCCGCCGGAGGCGACCCGGGTGTGGCTGGTCCGCCGGGAGGTGCGCGGCGAGTTCCTCCCCACCGACGACGCCGACCTGCTCACCGACGCCGGCCTGTCGGTGTCCCGCGAGTGGCCCTTTCCCGGCAGCAAGACGAACCTGGTGCTCCAGCTCTGGACCCGCTGAGCGAGCCGCTGAGCGACCCGGGAACCGCCGCGCACCGATGAGAACCCGGCCTCCGCGCCGTCTCCCCGTCGTACCCGCACGGCGCCCCGGCCGGGGCGGGTACCCGGAGGTGGGCGGGTGGCCTGGGCCGTCGAGACCGAGGGGCTGGTCGCGGTCGTCGGCGGGCTCGACGGGGTGGACCTGCGCGTGCCGGCCGGCTGCGTGCACGGGGTCGTCGGCTCGGACGCGGCGGGCCCGTCGGCGCTGGTCCGCGTGCTCGCCACCCTGCAGCGCCCCGACGGCGGGTGGGCCCGGGTGCTCGGGGCCGACGTCGTCGCCGACGCCGAGGTCGTGCGCGCACGGGTCGGCTGCACCGGGCGGACGGCGTGGTTCGACCCGCGGCGCAGCGGCCCGGCGAACCTGGTGGAGCTGGCCCGGCTGCTCGGGTACTCGCGCGCCGCGGCGCTGCTGCGCACCGACCAGCTGCTGTCCGGCTTCGGCCTGGCCGGTGCCGCGGCCGGCCGCCCGCTGGCCACCTACACGCCCGCCATGCGCCGGCGGCTCGATCTCGCCGCCAGCATCGTCGTCCGCCCCGAGCTCGTGCTCCTCGACGAGCCGACGGCGGACCTGGACCCGCCCTGCCGGGCCGGGGTGGCCGAGGTGCTGCGCGCCCTCGTCCGCGCCGGGACGACGGTGCTGCTGACGACCCGCGACCTCGACGAGGCGGCGCGGCTGGCCGACCGCCTCTCGCTGCTGAGCGGCGGCCGCGTCGTCGCCGAGGGGACGGCCGGCGAGCTGCGGGCGCGGGCCGGGCGGCCTCAGTGACGGCGGTGCCGCAGCGCCCACCCCAGCGAGCGCACCGACTGCACCAGCCGCGCCCGTCCGGTCCACGCCGAGCTGCCCGAGCCGCGGACGTCGCGGGCCACCGGGACGCTGGTCACCGGGCGGCCGGCCACGCCCACCGCGAGCACCACGCTGGGCGCCGACCCGGCGAGCACGGCCGCGCGCACCGCCGGGCCCATCGCCAGGAAGGCGCCGGCGTCGGGCGGCAGGCCGGTCAGCCGGGCCGCGACCCGGCGGTGCAGCCGCCCGGTGAGCCGCCGCAGCGGCGAGGTGTAGCTCCCGCGCCGGCCGGCGAAGACCGCCTCGGCGTCCCCGGCGGCCAGCCGGTCGAGGAGCAGGGGGACGGCCTCGGGCGGGTCCTGCAGGTCGGCGTCGAGGCACACCCACGCGTCGGCGCCGGGCTCGTCGGCCAGGCCGCGGGCGATCGCGGCGTGCTGGCCGACGTTGCGCTCCAGCACCGTCGCGGCGATCCGCGGGTCGGCGCACGCCAGCCGGCCGGCCACCGCGGCGCTGTCGTCGGGCGAGGCGTCCACGACCAGCCGCAGCCGCCACTCCCGGCCGGCCAGCGCGGCGCCCAGCCGGGCGGCGAGGGGCGCCAGGGTGTCGGCGTTGCCGTAGACGGGGACGACGACGGCCACGCGGGCGCCGGTCACCGGTACTCCTCGGCCCAGATGCGCCCCAGCCCCTCCTCCAGGTCCACCGTGGGCCGCCAGCCCAGCAGCTCGGCCGCGGCCCGGGGATCGCTGACCCAGTCGGCGGTGTCCCAGGAGCGGCCCGGGTGCGCGCCGGCGGCGGTGGCGATCGGGCGACCGGTGGCCCGCTCGGCCGCGGCCACCAGCTCCTCGGTCGAGCTCTGCACGCCGGTGCCGATGTTCAGCACCTGCCCCGGCGGCAGGTCGTCGGCGGTGGCCGCCCGCACGCACGCGTCGACCACGTCCCCCACCCACACCCAATCCCGGCGGCTGACGGCCGCGGGCAGCGGCACGGTGCCGCCGTCGCGGGCGGCGGCCAGCACGACGGGCACCAGCCGCGTGGGGTGGTCGCCGGGGCCGTACACCTGGAAGGCCCGCAGCACGGCCGCCCGCACGCCGCGCTCGGCGGCCGCGGCCTGCAGCAGCAGCGACCCGGCGGCCTTGGTGGCGCCGAAGAACCCGCGGGGGTGCAGCGGCGCGTCCTCGGCCAGGGGCCGCGGGCCGGCCGCGTACTCGGTCGAGGACCCCAGCCGCACCACCGCGCGGCAGCGATCGGGCAGCGCGTCGACCAGCCAGGGAGTGGTGTTGACCGCCGTGGTGGCGGCCCGCTCGGCGGCGGTCGCCTTGCCCCGTCCCGCGGCGAGGGAGAAGACGACGTCGGGGTCGGCGGCGCGCACCGCGGCCGCACCGGCCACGGGGTCGGCCAGGTCCACCACGCCGTGGGTCAGCCCGACGGCGTCCCAGCCCTCGGCCCGCAGCCGCCGCACCAGGTGCCGGCCGACGAAGCCACCGGCACCGGTGACCAGCGCTCTCACCCGCGATCGGTCCTCACGCGCGCGCCGGGACGGCGACCGGTGCCGGCGCACGCCCCGCGGCACGCCCGCCCTCGACGGCGGCGACGAACTCGGCGCGCCGGGCCGCGGCGGTCGCGGCGTCGGCGGCCCGGAGCCGGTCCAGCCCGGCGAGCAGCCGCGGCACCTCGACGGCGGGCTCGCGGCCGGCCATGTCGGCGGTGAAGGACCGGCGCAGGAACGTGAAGTCGGTGCCCAGCCGGACCAGCTCCGCGGCCAGCAGTTCGCTGGGCACCGGGGCGCCGCCCTCGAGCAGGGTGAGCCCGCCGACCCCGAACGGCTGGGCGACCTCGCTGCGGACGGCGTCCACGGTGCCGTCGACCAGCGGCCGGAACAGCTCCTTGCTGCGCCGGTCGATGCGCAGGTCGTTGAGGCCGACGTAGATCCGCGACAGCGGCCGGCGGGCCAGCGCCGCGGCGCGGTCGACGGCGTCCTGGGTCTCCACCAGGATGCCCAGCCCGCACCGGCCGCCGATCAGGTCGAGGGTGCGGTCGACCTCCTCGGTGCCGCGCACCATGGGCAGCAGGATCTCGTCGGCCCCCGCGGCGAGGGCGTCGGCCACCTCGCCCGCCGTCCAGGGGCCGTGGCCGTTGATCCGGCACAGCAGGCGGCCGTCGGTCGCGGCCCGCATGCGGACGAGGTCCTCGAGGGTGTCGTAGTTGATCTGCGTGCCCTCGCCGCGCTGCCGGCGGTGCTTCCCCCGCCGCTCCCAGTCGACGACGATCCCGGCGGCACCGGCCGCGACGACGTCCCGGCCGAAGAGGGGATCCACGGTGAAGAGCAAGAGGTCCACAGCCGGTGAGCTTAGGCACACCTAAGACCGAACCGGGGGCCGGTCCCCTCCGGCGTGCCGTCAGCCGGCGGCGGGCACCTGCGGCGGCAGGGACGGCTCGACCGGGACGGGGTCGCCGCCGGCGGGGAACGGCAGCCCGGCGCCGAGGACCTCGATGGCGACCTCGTCGCCGGGGACGGGCAGGGCGCGACCGTCCAGCCGGGCGCTGACCGCGCGTCCCGAGGGCAGCAGCAGCCGCACCCGCGCGTCGTGGCCGAAGAAGTCGACGGCGCCCACGTGCGCCACCGTTCCGCCGGAACCGGCCGCGGTCAGCCGCAGCTGCTCCGGGCGCAGCAGCACGGTGGCCGGGCCGTCCGCGGCCACCTGCTCGAGCGGGAGGGAGCCCAGCTCGCAGTGCGCTCGGCCGTCGCGGACGTCGGCCGGCAGGACGACGGCCTCGCCGACGAACGTCGCCACGTCGAGGTCCCGCGGCCGGCGGTAGAGCGTCCGCGGATCGGCGAGCTGGACCAGCCGGCCACCGCGCAGGACCGCCACCTGGTCGGCCATCGACAGCGCCTCGGACTGGTCGTGGGTGACCAGCACGGCGGTCGCCCCGGTCGCGGCCAGCGCGTCGGTCACCGCACGCCGGGTGTCCTCGCGCAGCGAGGCGTCCAGGGACGAGAACGGCTCGTCGAGCAGGACCAGCGAGGGCCGCGGGGCGAGCGCCCGGGCCAGGGCCACCCGCTGCTGCTGCCCGCCGGAGAGCTGGTGCGGCGCGCGGTCGGCCAGCGCGGCGTCCAGGCCCACCAGCGCCAGCAGGTCCGCGACCAGCCCGCGGTCCCGGCGCTGCCGCCGCGGCAGGCCGAAGGTGACGTTCCCGGCGATCGACAGGTGCGGGAACAGGCCGCCCTCCTGCGGCACGAAGCCGATGCCGCGGCGCCGGGCCGGCACCCCGCGCCCGGGGCCGGCGACGACCCGGCCGCCGAGCTCGACCGTGCCGGTGTCCGGGTCGTCGAAGCCGGCCACGATCCGCAGCAGGGTGGTCTTCCCGCACCCGGAGGGGCCCAGGAGCGCCGTGGTCGTCCCGGACGGCACGTGCAGGTCGATCCCGGTCAGCACCGGGGTCGGCCCGTAGGACTTCGTCACGTCCAGGACGGTCAGCTCGCTCATGTGGTCAGACCTCGTCGGGCGTCTCGGGAGAGCAGCACGGTAGCGGGGGCGGACAGCAGCACCATGACCAGGGCGTAGGGCGCGGCGGCCCCGTACTCCAGCGCGCTGCTCGCCGACCAGAACGCCGTCGCCAGCGTCGTCGTCCCGGTGGGCGCGAGCAGCAGGGTCGCGGTGAGCTCGGTGACCACGGCCAGGAAGACCAGCGCCGCGCCGGCGCCGATGCCCGGCGCCAGCAGCGGCAGCGTGACCCGCCGCAGCCGGCCCGGCGCGGAGACGCCCAGGGACGCGGCGACGTCGTCGTGCAGCCGGGGCGACTGCTCGACCGCCGCGCGCACGGTGACGATCGCCCGCGGCAGGAACAGGATCGCGTAGGCGGCCAGCAGCACCGGCACGGTCTGGTAGAGCCACGGCGTGGCCCGGATGCTCACCGTGACCAGCGCGAGCGCGATGACGATGCCCGGCAGCGCGCTGCCCACGTAGGTGCTCCGCTCCAGCAGCGTGCTCACCGGGCCGCGGTGGCGGACGGCGAGCCAGCCGGTGGGCAGCGCCATCGCCGTCGTGACCGCGGCGGCGACCGCGGCCAGGCCCAGGGTCGAGCCGGTGGTGGTGGCGAGCTGCCCCAGGTCCAGCTGGGCCGAGGCGCCGCGCACCAGCCAGGTGACCAGGCTGGCCAGCGGGACCGCCACGGCGAGCCCGACCAGCGCACCGAGCCCGGCCAGCGCGGGGGCGGTCAGCGCACCGAGCCGGACCGGGTGCGGCGGGCGGGCGACCCCGGCGCCGGTGCGGGCGTACCCGCGGGAGCCGCGCAGCCGGATCTCCGCGATCAGCAGCACCAGGCACAGCAGCACGAGCACGCCCGCCAGCGCGGTGGCGCCCGGGCCGTTGAAGGTGGCCCGGTACTGGTCGTAGATGGCGGTGGTGAACGTCGGGTACCGCAGCATCGCGAAGGCGCCGAACTCGCCCAGCACGTGCAGCGCGATGAGCAGGCTGCCGCCCAGGACCGCCACCCGCAGCTGCGGCAGCTGCACCCGCCGGAACACCGCCCAGGTGGACAGGCCCAGGCCGCGGGCGGTGTCCTCCAGCGCCGGGTCCAGCCCGCGGAACGCGGCGACGACCGGCAGGTAGACGAACGGGAAGTAGGACAGGGACACCACCAGCAACGCGCCGCCGTAGGTGTCCAGGCCCGGCAGCAGCGAGATCCAGGCGTAGCTGTTGACGAACGCCGGCACCGCCAGCGGGGCCACCAGCAGCACGTGCCAGGCGCGCCGCCCCGGCAGCGCCGTCCGCTCGACCAGCCACGCCGCCCCCACCCCGAGGACGGCGCACACGGCGACCGTGCCGACCACCAGCCGGGCGGTGTTCCACAGCAGATCGGCGACCCGGCGGCGGAAGACCAGCTCCGAGACGCCGCTCCAGCCCATGTCGGCGATGCCGGCGACGATGTGGCCCAGCGGCACGAGCGCGAGCGCGGCGACGGCCGCGGCCAGCAGGACGGTGACCGGCGAGCGGCGCAGGGCGCGCCGGACGGCGGGCGCGCGCCGGCTCCGGGACGGCGGCCGGGGAGCCGCCGTCCCGGGGACCGGGAGCGACGCCGGGGCGCTCAGAGCAGTCCCACCTCCTGCATCAGCTCGGTGACCCGTCGCTGGTCCAGCCCGCCCGGGTCGACCGGAGGCGCGCCGAGGGTGTCGAGCGGGGGCAGCGCCGCGGCCGAGGCGACACCGGTGCCCACGGCGTACTCCAGCGCGGAGCTCTCGGCCAGCCGCTCCTGCGCCGCGGGGCTGGTCAGGTACTCCACCAGCCGCTGGGCCTCCTCGGGCTGGTCGGAGGAGGCGAGCACGCCGGCGCCCGAGACGCTCAGGAAGGCGCCGGGGTCGGCGTTGCGGAAGAAGTGCAGGGCCGCGTCGTCGCCGCGCAGGCCGTTCTCGGCCTGGTCCCGGTACCAGTAGTAGTGGTACATGATCCCGGCGTCGATCTCGCCCTCGTCGGCGGCGGTCATCACCGCGGTGTTGCTCTGGTAGACGTCGGCGTTGCGCTCCAGGCCCTCCAGCCAGGCGCGCGTCTCGTCCTCCCCGCGCAGGACGAGCACCGCGCTGACGATGGCCTGGAAGTCCGCCCCGCCGGCCGCGATGCCGATGCGGCCCTCCCACTCGGGGTCGGCCAGGTCCATGATCGACGCCGGCAGCTCCGACTCGGGCAGCTGCTCCGGGTTGTAGACCAGCACGGTGCTGCGGGCGGCGAAGCCGGTCCAGGTGCCCGACGAGGGCCGGAACTGCTCGCCCACCTGGTCCAGCGTCGCTTGCTCCAGCGGCGCGAGCAGCCCCTCGCGGTCGAGGACGTCGATCGCCGGGCTGTTCTCGGTGAGGAAGACGTCGGCGGGCGAGGCGTCGCCCTCCTGGATGATCTGGTTGGCCAGCTCCGCGTCGTTGCCCTCGCGGAACTCCAGCTCGATGCCGGTCTCCTCGGTGAAGTCCTCGAGCATCGTGCGCACGAGGCTCTCGTGCTGCGCGCTGTAGACGGTCAGGGTGTCGGTGTCGTCCCCGCCGCAGCCGGCCAGCACGCCGGCGACGGTGAGGGCGGAGAGAACGGCGGCGGTCGCTCGCCCGGGGCTGTGCACGGGTCCTCCAGGTGTGATGTAGGCCAGGCACACCTAAGCAGACCGACGGTACCGCGGCGGCGAGCGTTCCCCGTGCGTTACAACCACGGGGTGGCCGATCCCGTGTTCCGCAGCGCCCGCTTCGCCGACCTGACCCCGTTCGAGGTCTACGCCCTGTGCCGGCTGCGGGTCGACGTCTTCGTCGTCGAGCAGCAGTGCCCCTACCCCGAGCTCGACGGGCGGGACGTCGAGCCGGCCACCCTGCACCTGTGGGCGGAGGTCGACGGCGAGGTCGCCGCGACCATCCGGGTGCTCGACGACGGCGCCACCCGCGCCATCGGCCGGGTGGCGACCGCACCGGCGCACCGGGGCCTCGGCCTGGCCGCCCGGCTGGTCGAGGCCGGCATCGCGCTGTGCGACGAGCACCCGGTCACGCTGGGCGCGCAGGCCCACCTCGAGGGCTGGTACGAGCGGTTCGGCTTCCGGCGCAGCGGGCCGGGCTACGACGAGGACGGCATCCCGCACGTGCCGATGCGGCGCGACCCGTCCTGATGGGTGTGTCCCTGTTCCGCCGCCCCCGGTATCGAGCCGTTCACCGGATCTGTCCGGAACGGCGCGTGCTGCGGCCACCCGGCCGAGCCGCACGGCGTAGCGCTGGGGGCTTTGGCCTCGAGCCCGCTCGGCTCTCAGGCGGACGGTAGCGGCTCTCGGTCGTGGGTCTGCGTGGCCGGTGCGCTCGCAGGTCGGAAGCCCTTCACTGCGCAGTAGACACCCAGCGAGAGCTCCCACACGGCCTCCGGAAGGAACAGGACGGCCCCGAGCCCCTCGCCGTTCCTGGTCACTCCGGCCAGGATCAGCATGGCCGAGAGGATCAGGAGGGATCCGCCGACCAGACCCAGCAGCGCCAGCCCCCGGGGCACGAGGCCCGACACGTACATGAGGTAGCCCAGCAGCAGTCCGTTGCCGATGCCCGCCACGAGTCCCGGCCCCCATTCGAACGCCCACTGGTAGGCGTGCGCCCAGCTGTCACCCTGGACCTGGAGTGCGACCGCCTCGCCGCCGCTCGCCCCGTCCATCGCGCTGATGACCGACACCAGCGACAGCATGCTGATGAGGCCGATGGCCGCGAAGACGGACTCGATGGTCCGGGCGCTCACGTAGCCGAGCGCGATCGTGTGCCTCCACCTGCGCGCGATCGGATACAACACGACGGCGGTTCCGAGTTGGGTGACGATCAGACCGAACTCGAGGAGCGCGCCCCACTTCAGGCTCGCCGAGGAGGCGTCTGCAGGGACGAACCGCATGTCGGTCCAGCTCGCGCCGGCCCCGTCGACGAACAGCAGGCGCGCCGGGATGCTCGTCAGGAACGTCCCGATGAACAGCCATCCGAAGATCCGACCAGATCGCTGCAGGTCCATGGTCGGTCCTCCTCCATGTGCGACCTCACCTGCAGGCTCGAGGAACGTGCAGGATCGGCATCACGCTGGCCGTGCGATGCCCCGGCCGCCAGGGTCTTTGGGACCTGCCGGTTCCGATTCGACGGCGGGGAGCCGCATGCCGAGCGCCTCGGATGGGTGGCCGGTCGGGATGTGCATGCCGCTGCGCGCCGGCGGCCCTCCTCTGGGGACAGGTGCTGGGTGTCGGCCCCCGACTCGCGCGCGGCCGCGTGCAGCACCCACCGTGGGACGGGGGCGTCCCGGGTCGCGCCGCCCGGCGACCGGCACCATCGGCGGGATGGACGCCGAGGCCCTGCTGCACACGACCGCCGACCGGCTCGAGGCGCTGGCCGCCCGGGCGACGCCCGGCGACTGGCAGCTCACCGGCCTGCTGGCCAGCCGCCCCGAGGTCGTGGCGGTCCGGCCGGACGGGAGCTCCGAGCACGTCGCTGAGGCGCGGGCGGCCTCCGGTGCGTGGATCGCGGCGCTGTCCCCCGCCGTCGCCGCTCCGCTGGCCGCCGCCCTGCGCGAGGCCGCCGGCGATCCGGCCGGGGCGTCCGCCCTGGTGGCGCTCGCCGGTCGGCTCGCCGCGCGGCTGCCCGGCTGACCGGCCGCTCGCGCCCGCGTGCCGGCGCGGGCGTGGTCCGGGCACGGGCGGGTACGACGCGGCGATGGCGGACGACACGAACCCCGGCGGCTTCGCCGGCCGGCTCGGCATCCGGGTGGAGGGGGCCGGGGACGGCGACGCCCGGCTGGCGTTCCGGGTGACCGACGAGCACCTCAACCCGGCCGGGACGCTGCACGGCGGCGTCCTCGCCACGCTCGTCGACACGGCGATGGGCCGGGCCGTGCGCACGGTGACCGGGGAGGGCGACGTCCCGGCCACCAGCCAGCTCACCGTCACCTACCTGCGGCCGGGCCGGGCCGGCCCGCTCACCGTCCGCGCCGCCGTGCGCACCCGCGGCGAGCACCTCACCATCTGCGAGGCCGACGTCGAGCAGGACGGGCAGGCCGTGGCCCACGCGGTCGCGACCTTCGCCCTCCTGCACCGCTGAGACGCCGGCCGCCCCGGTTCGGGCTCGGGCTACCCCGCGACGAGGACGACGGCAGCGGGGACCGCGGCGGCGCCCTCGTCGTCGACGCCGTCGGCGGTGCTGGCGCACCGGGTGACCGACAGCAGGATCGCCATCAGCACGACGAACAGCGCGATGATCGCGGCGGGGATGAACTTCCCGGCACGACGGCCGCGGTCGGTCGGGCGGCCGCCGACCCGGTCCTGGTCGCCGGGGTCCGGAGGGGACGCGGAGTGGGACATGGGGCCTCCTCGGCCGGGTCGTGGCGCCGGCGGGAACGCCGGGCGGCTGCTTCCCGGAAGGCATGCCCGGTGCCCGGGGACTCACACGTGCGGCCCGGCCCCGCGCCGGGGCACCATCGGGGCATGACCACCGCCACCTGGAACGGGACCGTCATCGCCGAGTCCGACGACATCGTGACAGTGGAGGGCAACGCCTACTTCCCGCGCGCGTCGGTGCGCGACGACGTGCTGCGCCCCTCGGACACGCACACGACCTGCCCGTGGAAGGGAGAGGCGTCCTACTTCTCGATCGAGGTGGACGGGCAGACCAACCGCGACGCCGCCTGGTACTACCCGCAGCCCAAGCCGGCGGCCGAGGAGATCACCGGCCGGGTCGCCTTCTGGCGGGGCGTCGAGGTGCGCTAGCGACGCGGACGGGCGCCGGCGAGGTCGCGGGCGGAGGCGGCGTCGCCGGGGTCGAGCGCCCGGGTCCGCTCCTGCCGCTCGATGAGCCGGTGGTACGCCGTCCAGGCCTCCTCGGGCGTCGCGTCGAGCGCCGCGCCGATCTCCTCCCAGCCGGCACCGCCGCGCAGCGCGGCCCGGATGCCGATGAGCTGGCTGTCGCGCGCCTTGCGGGCGATGACCTCGCCGAGGGCCAGCAGCTCCAGGGACTCGGGGACGTCGAGGTTGGTCTCGGTGTCGCGGATGGCGCTCCAGTCGTCCGGGTCCTCCTCGGCGACGGTGTTGAGCGTCGTGACCCCGCTGTCGCGCCGGCTGAGGAAGTCCAGCCGGGTCGTGGCGGTGCTCAGGGAGAACTCCCGCTCCAGGGCCTCGGGCGTGATGTGCATGGCTTCCACCATGCCCCGCAGCGCTCGCGCTCCGCGACCCGGAGGACTGCGACACCGGACACGCAGGACGCCGGACCCGCCGGGCCGCGGGCACGGCGTCCGGCGGGTCCGGCGCCTAGCTAGGGTGCTCGCCGTGCGGCACGGCGAGCGCTCGGTCCTCCGGCCGTCCGGCGCGTGGCGGCGGCTGGCGCGCGAGCTGTCCGGGTTCGGTCTCGTCGGCGGCACCTGCTTCGTGCTCGACCTGCTGCTGTTCCAGCTGCTCTACGCGCACGCGGGGGTGGAGGCGGTCGCCGCCAAGGCCCTGTCGACGGTCGTGACGACCGCGGTGGCCTTCACCGGTCACCGGCTGATCACCTACGGCGGGCGGCCGAGATCGGCCCCCGGCCGGGGGTTCGCGCTGTTCGCCCTGACCAACGGGACGACGCTGCTGCTGGGCCTGTCGATCATCGGGTTCGTCCGCCACGGGCTGAATCAGCAGGACGCGCTGGTGCTGCAGGTGGCGAACGTCGTGTCGATCGCGGCCGGGACGGCGATCCGGTTCGTGGTCTACCGGCGGTGGGTGTTCCCCGCGGCTCCTCCGGCGTGAGCGAGGGCCCGCGCCCCGGCGACGGGGTGCGGGCCCTGGCCACGGGTGCCGCGCGTCAGCTGTCGACGCCGACGGCCTCCTTCGCGACGGCGGCGAGCGCGACCTGGGCGGCGCTGATCACGCTCGACCGGTTCTTGTGCGTCTCCTCGTAGCGGATGACGACGTTGATCTCGTGCGGCGAGCGCAGCGCCTTGGCGGCCTTGGCGGCGTCGGCGGTCGACAGCGAGTCGTAGCCCTTGACGGGCAGTTCGTCGGCGGTCACGTCGCCGAGCTGCTCGCGGGCCGCCCGGGCGGTGTCCGCGGCGTCACGGTCGCCCTCGCGGCGGGCGATCCGCTCGGCCCGGCGCAGCGCGGCGGCGCGGCCGACGGTGAGCGTCTCGCGGACGGCACCGGTGAACGTGGAGGCCTTGCCGGCGACCTCGCCGAGCTTGTCCTCGGCCCCCTCGCGCACCTGCTGGGCGCTGTCGAGCACCTCGTTGACCCGGTTGGCCACGAAGCGCACCGGCGCGTTGGCCGCTCGGGCCGCCGTCCCGGCGACGCGCTGCAGCGGCGTCGGCACCAGCGCGGCGGGGCCGCCCAGGGCCTCCTCGGCGAGCACCACGGTCAGCCACTCGACGGTGGCCCGGTGCGCGGCGACCAGGCGCTCGGCCAGCTGCTCGACCTGCGGCAGCCCGGCCGTCTTGGCGAGCACCTTGACGTAGGTAGCGCGGTCCAGCAGCTGGTGCTCCAGCTGCAGGTCGGTCAGCAGGGCCTCCTCGAGCGGGGCGGCCTGCTCGAACGTCGCCTTGAGCAGGGCGGAGAGCCGGCCGATCGCGGGGGTGACGACGTCGGGCACCCCGCCCAGGGCACGCAGCTGCTCGGTGATCAGGCGGGTCCGCTCGGCGGCGTTGTCGGCGTTGCGCACCAGCTCGCGGCGGACGGCGTCCGTGCGCGCCTGCGCGACCCGGGTGCGGGCGACCTGCTCCTCGGTCTGCGACAGCAGCACCAGCGCGCGCAGCTGGTTGATGATCTTGGCGTTGTCGGTCATGGGGACGGGGTGCCCCGCACGGCCGTCCGCTAACTCCAGCAAGCGGATTGCTAGCCGTGACCTCGCCCACGCCGCCCCGCCCCGTGACGCGGCGTGACCGGCAGATGTCCGCGGGGTCCGCTTCCGGTCACGGCGGTGCGGAACTCCCCGGGATGTGCCCGCAAACCTGGTCGATCCGCACCTGATGCGACGGCGGATCCCGGCGCTAGCGTTCGACCGTTCCCGCCGACGACCCCGAGGAGCGCCCGTGTCCGCCGTCCCCGTCATCGACGTCTCCGCCCTCCGCGCGGGATCCCTGGACGAGCGCCGGCGCGTCGGGGCCGAGATCGCGGCGGCCTGCGAGGAGATCGGCTTCTTCCAGATCACCGGTCACGGCGTCGACGAGGAGCTCGACGCGGCGACCTACCGGGCGGCGCGCGACTTCTTCGACCTGCCCGCGGAGCGCAAGGCGGAGGTGTCGCAGCCCTCGACCGACGTCGTCCGCGGGTGGTCGGCGGTCGGCGCCGAGGGCCTGGCCGCGTCGATGGACGCCGAGGCGCCGGGCGATCTGAAGGAGAAGTTCGACATCGGGATGCCGGACGTCCCCGACGACCCGTACTTCGGCCCGGAGCTGGCCGGCACCCACTTCGCGCCCAACCTCTGGCCCTCGGCGCTGCCGGAGATGCGCCCGCTGTTCGAGCGCTACTTCGCCGAGATGGCCGAGCTGTCACGGCTGCTCATGCGGGCCTTCGCGCTCGGCCTGGACCTCGACGAGGACTTCTTCGAGTCCAAGATCGACCGGCACATCAGCATGTTCCGGGCGATCAACTACCCCGACCAGCCCACCGAGCCCCTCCCGGGCCAGTTGCGCGCCGGCGTCCACACCGACTACGGCAGCCTGACGATCGTGCGGCAGGAGGAGGCACCGGGCGGGCTGCAGGTGCGCGACAAGACCGGGGCCTGGGTCGACGTCCCGGTCGTGCCCGGGGGGCTGGTCATCAACATCGGCGACCTCATGGCCGAGTGGACCAACGACCGCTGGGTGTCGACGCTGCACCGGGTGGTCAACCCGCCGCGGGAGGTGGCCGCCGACAGCCGCCGGCTGTCGCTCATCTTCTTCCACCAGCCGAACTACGACGCCGTCATCGAGTGCCTGCCCGGGTGCCTCGCCCCCGGGCAGACCCCGCGCCACGAGCCCGTGACGTCGGGAGCCCACCTGCTGGGCAAGTTCGTCAAGCAGGTCACGTACGCGTCCTGAGCGGGTCCGCTCCCCGGCGGCGCCCAGCGGCGACCGCTGCGCTCAGCGGACGGGCGCCGCCGGGGGCACCGGGGGCTTGCGGCGGGTCTCCAGGCGCAGGACCGGCTGGGTCAGGGCGAGCAGTTCCGTGCCGCAGGAGACGCAGTAAACGCCGCGCTGGTCGTGGGTGCCGCAGGTGGGGCAGGACACGGGCTCTCCTCGTTCCGGGAGTCCGTCGGGACTCGGGCCGGGCGACGATGTCACGCCGGCGACACCCGCCGGTCCCGTATGGGACGTGTGGGACGAGACGTCAGCGAACCGTCACGGAGCCGCCCGGACGCGACCGGGCGGGGGGGGGCCGGGGGGGGGGGGGGGGGGGGGGGGGGGGGGGGGGGGGGGGGGGGGGGCGCGCGCGCCCCCCCCATA